>NZ_JBHILT010000251.1:329-623 GCF_042193405.1 Bartonella sp. TT110JLCBS | reverse complement strand
ACCTCTTATTCGATGACTACTTCAAGGACATCGCTAAGAAGTACCAACGTGCTATTCGTGACGTGGTTGCATTAGCTGTTAAGGCTGGTGTTCCAGTTCCTGCATTAAGTGCTGCAATTAGCTACTACGACTCATTCCGTGCAGAAGTGCTTCCTGCTAACTTGCTTCAAGCACAACGTGACTACTTCGGTGCTCACACTTACGAACGGACTGACCGTCCTGGTAACTTCCACTACAGCTGGTACGAAGAACAATAATCTAATAATTATTGATCAAAATAAAAGCCGCTCAGAT
>NZ_JBHILT010000251.1:0-291 GCF_042193405.1 Bartonella sp. TT110JLCBS | reverse complement strand
TGGCCACCTTATTTTAGGTTAAATTACTTAATATCTAATTGCTTGTTGTCTAAACCAGTCCGGACAACCAAAACATCACATGGAGCGTTCCGCTTAACAAATGACGTTACGGAACCAACCATGGCACGTTGGAGACGGGACATCCCACTTGCTCCCATGATCAATAAGTCATTCTTGTGGTCCTTAGGAAAGTCAAAGGCGATCACTGTCTTTGGATTGCCTAACCGAATGTGGATATCGATATTATCGAAATCGTCATCTTGCTTAACTTTCTTAAGTAAGTCCTTCAAA
>NZ_JBHILT010000250.1:0-624 GCF_042193405.1 Bartonella sp. TT110JLCBS | reverse complement strand
AAAACAGCAGTTATCGCTTTTTTGATTCGATTAAAGTATGAAGAAACGCTAAAACTGCCCTCCGTTCTTCTTCATTGCAAGACGAATATAGATCATAAAAATCTTGATCTATCTTGCTTAAAGCCGGATACGGAGGATACTCCTTAAAGAAACTGTGTAGATTCACTAGCTCTTCTGCAGTAATATCACGGTAGGCTTTAGAGTCAGAGTCATCAATCGATAATAAGCGCGTAATAGATGATGGACTCAATCCTAAATGTTGCCCTAAAGCCTTACGGCTTCCATGCCCCATTTCATTTAATTTTTCATTAATCCACATTTTTATTAGCTTTTGAAAATCCATTTTATTTTTCTCTCTTAAAATTATTAAATAATCAATATTGCGTATTACGAAAATTTTGCTTATATTTGCGTAATACGTAAATATATGACAGAAATTTTGGATTACATGATTACTCCAGCAGTTATGATTATAAAATATTTAGGTGGTGCAAAACGTGTGTCGTTGATTTCTCAATGCCATGTGTCTGCTGTTTATAAATGGACTTACCCCTTTGAAAAGCGAGAGGGTAAAGGCGGAATTATACCAGCTAAGTATCAAATTATGCTTCTGAACTATGCCCG
>NZ_JBHILT010000249.1:0-626 GCF_042193405.1 Bartonella sp. TT110JLCBS | reverse complement strand
ACAGAAAAAGAACAACAGCTCCTTCACGAGATGATAGAGACCTATCAAGGCTTAAAGATGATGTCACGCATCATGAAGATGTCCTTTATTTTCCTTTAACACAACATTTGTTTTATATTAAACATTTTAGATGTTATATTATTATAGTGAACAGTCAAGAATTGAAAAGATATCTTAGTAAAACATGGTTGCAATTTTACTTCAGGGAAGAGAGGACATTTGCTTATAAAGCGTGGTTCTAAAAGGTCCGTTTTACCTATACATGGTACGCGAAAAGAATTAGGAACAGGATTAGTCCAGAAGATTCTTAAAGATCTTGACCTAAAATAAGCCTGAGTATAGAGGTACAAATGAAATATGCAATCAAATTTATCAAAGATGACAATGATAGTCTTCTTGTCGTCTCCAAAGATTTTCAGGAATTTGTTACCTATGGTAACGATGAAAAAGAGGCTTTGGAACAGGCTAAAAATGCACTTTTAACAGTCATTATGGGGTGTTTTCAAGATCGTGAACCTATTCCCTTTGGACATCGTGATATTGCCTATTCTTTTGTTGAAGTATCTTCATTGGTGACTTTAAAAATTGCAATACATAACGCTATGATTGAAAAAAACTTACGCAAA
>NZ_JBHILT010000248.1:326-627 GCF_042193405.1 Bartonella sp. TT110JLCBS | reverse complement strand
TTTCCTTAATCTTCCAGCAATCGCACATGATACAAGGGCTATTGCAATTCTGGATAATATGTATAATAGGTGTTACAGGTGCCCATAATTTTTTAAGATCAAAAATCGAATCTGACGCACTAATCAAGTTTTCCTTTTTTAAAAGAAAACCATTCTTTTCTAGTTCTCTTAACAAGATTGAAAAATCTGATGCTAAAATCTCTGTCTCTACATTAAGCTTTGCCGCAACAGTTTCAATTTTCTGATTCTGTAAAAAAGCTGAATCAATTAAAATTATAGCTGAATCATTAAGCACAATAGT
>NZ_JBHILT010000248.1:0-283 GCF_042193405.1 Bartonella sp. TT110JLCBS | reverse complement strand
AGTTATGCTATTCTCGTCGAGATTAATACGAAACATTTCCCCTCCTAAATTGTTTCTCAATAATACAATGGATAAGGGCGCTGCACCGCCCTTATCCTTCTTGTTTATTTTTTTCTATCTCACACCAATGATTTATAACAGGTTAAAGTTGCACTATTCACAGTGCCAATCACCTGCGGTTTTTTTATATGACATAATATCCCCCTCATATTGTTATTATGTACTTTATTTATATTCAAGACAATTAGTATTTTATAAAAAGTCTAAAATTCTACAACTTTAT
>NZ_JBHILT010000247.1:348-627 GCF_042193405.1 Bartonella sp. TT110JLCBS | reverse complement strand
TTGCAATCGCGATTATTAGTTATGCCGCGTATATTGGAATTGGACGTCGGTTCAACCAGGCGGAAGAATTACGACAGGCTAATATCAAACTGAATCAGGCAAATAATAAAATAGCTAAGTTAACTTCACAAAGAGTTCGCCAAGAGGTAGCCAGGGATTTGCACGATACCTTGACCCAAGACATTGTTGGGATCAATATGCAACTGGCAGTCATTAAAATGTTGGCGGAAAAACAGGACTACGATAAGATGAAAATGATGTTGGATAAAACAGAAAAGA
>NZ_JBHILT010000247.1:0-311 GCF_042193405.1 Bartonella sp. TT110JLCBS | reverse complement strand
CAGTATCAATCAGGTGATGAGGATAATCCGCAACGTTCATTGAAACAGGCGCTGTTGCGAGCAATTCACGATATGGAAGATAACTATGGTTTACAAACTGAGCTAGTGATCGATCAAGATATCTTAATTGAGAATGTTGAGTTGCATGATATTATGCGAGTAGTTGGTGAAGCGTTAATGAACGTGGTCAAGCATGCAAATACGAATCAAGCAATGATCGAAACAATGATTGATGATCACATGCTCACAGTTAAGATTACGGACCATGGAAGTTTATTCAAACCTGGAGCAATTTTAAGTAATCACTATGG
>NZ_JBHILT010000246.1:332-628 GCF_042193405.1 Bartonella sp. TT110JLCBS | reverse complement strand
CTTCTTCAGAATCGTTTTCGTGAACTAAGGTCATGATCCGGTCGGCTAATTCGTCAACTGACATCTTCTTGATGTATTCAGCGTTCATCCAATCAAGCTTGTGTTGATCGAAGTAAGCTGGTGAGTTTGACATCCGGTTAGGATCGTAAGCCTTAATTAATTCTTCCTTAGAATAAATTTCCTTTTCACCAACTGGTGACCAGCCAAGGAAGGCAATGAAGTTAAAGATGGCTTCCTTAAGGTAACCATGACGGTGGTATTGGCTAATAAATTTTAACGTCTTCTTTCCCCGCTTA
>NZ_JBHILT010000246.1:0-293 GCF_042193405.1 Bartonella sp. TT110JLCBS | reverse complement strand
ATGTGACAGAAGTGTGGGTGGTCAACACCTAAGGCTTCGTAAACAGCGATTTGCTTTGGTGTGTTGGCAATGTGGTCAGCACCACGAAGACAGTCGGTAATGTCCATCAGGTAGTCATCAATAACAACGGCAAAGTTGTAAGTAGGCATTCCGTTGTTCTTTTCGATAACGAAGTCCCCACCAAGGTTATCAGAATTGAATGAAATGTGGCCTAAAGCCCAGTCATCCCATTCAAGGGTGTGATCCTTTGGTAAGTGCAGACGAACAGATGGCTTAATGCCCTTCGCCTTGGC
>NZ_JBHILT010000029.1:0-7829 GCF_042193405.1 Bartonella sp. TT110JLCBS | reverse complement strand
AAGGACACTTTCATGCTTTAAAACGTCTACCTTTAAAGCAAATACATAAAAAGCTGCACGCATAGTGCAGCTTTTTTTGTATCATTGTCTCTCATATCAGACAACTTCACCAGCCCATCATCCTTAATACTCCCCTTTCAAAAAACATAAGGAGCTGGTCATTGCTGCCAATAGGCATTGTGCTTGTTTTAGAAAAGAGCTCTGAAAACTTCCTTTCTCAACTGATCATCAAGAAAAACTATACAAAGCATGGGATATACCATAAACACGTAGAAGAAAATTGTACCTTATAACCTCTTGGGGAAGAGCATTGTGACAAAGAAAAAATCCATGATTTTTGCCAAAACTGGGCTTTTTTTCGTTTTGGGCTTTAGCAGCTTTGCCGATGAAACAGCACAAGTTACATTTGCTCTCCACTTAGCAGAAAGCACAGCATCTATTTCAATGCTGCTTTTTGCAGGGCTTGTCGGGGCAATTTGTGCGGGCCCCATTGCACCACGCCTCTTGCATCACTTCCAACCAGCGCGAACAGTACCCATTGTTTTATTGTTTGAAGCACTCTTCATAGCCGTTGCCGCAATCGCCAACCAATTTTGGGTTTACATTGCACTTTCTTTCGCACTAGGTTGTGCTGGTTCACTCTTTTGGTCTGCTATTCTTGTTGCGGTACCTGACTTCACAAAAAATGACCACCAATTAGATCGACTAAACCGCGTTATCCAAACAGTTCGTAATCTTGGCTACATTGCCGGACCACTGCTAGGGGGGGTATTGTATGGAATATCAAATGGGCAAAAAGGGCTCTTTGCACTATCCATCATGGTTCTTTGTGCTACCTTTATCACTCTCTTCTGTTTTAAAAGTTTAAAAATTCATACACAAACGACAAACACAACGCAGCAAGCCAAAAAAGGGCTAGATTTAACGGGTCTTTTGCGTAAAAAAAATGTTGTCTATGCTCTTTCTCCCCTCATCATTACCATCATCCTCACCTCTGCTCTCAACGTCTTATCGATTGTCCGCATCCGCACGGAACTGTACTTCAGTGCAGAAACCTATGGGGTAATCACAAGCATGTTAAGTCTTGGCCTCGTGGTTGGTCCACTCTGTTTCTCCAGCCTTTTTCATCGCTTTGGTAATGCCGCTGGAGCATCACTTGCCGCTGCAATCATCGGCTTTGCAATTTTCTGCTTTTCCTTAACACATATCATATGGTTGATGATGCTTTCATTTTTCATTCTTGGGGGTGCAAACGGTGTGCAAAATGCTCTAATGGCAAGTTTTATGATGAAAGCCATTCAGAAAGAACACCGAAACAACCAAATGCCTGCCTATATCTTTATCATACAAACAGCGGTGTGCCTTGGCTTTCTAGGAGCCGGTTTTGTAAAAGTGCATCACACCCAAAGCACACTGTTTATCATTGGCATCGCCACAATGATCACAGGCATATTAGGCTTTATCATAAACCGCACTATACAAAAAAAGGAAGGGGATAATGCCTAGCAAACTTTGCCATCTATTCTCTCGAAAAAAACCATGCCCAAAAATGGCATAACAATCACCTCCCGATCAAATCGTTGTATCTCCCCTATAACCCCATACCAACCAATAAGACTTTGATGAACCACTCTTGAGTGTGGAAGAGCAAACAACCATTGCCAAAACTTGATATTTCAAAGCAGAAGAAACCGGTTTAACATCATGCAACAAGATCCTATAGGCTTAAATTTTTACCATGGAACAGGTGGTTATGTGTGGCAACTGGCAGACTATATGCGACATGATTGTCATGAGAGCTCCCACACACTTGAATTGCAAAAACCAACACCACCCATAGCCATCAATTCTTTTGCTGTCTACCCACATGAACTCAATCCTTTATCACGCGTTCAATGGGCAAAAGACGTACAGATAACGAGAAACAAACCAGCACTCATTGGCAAACGGCAAATACAACCCATCACCATTGTTTCTACAAAAGGAGCGGCATTTGGCGGATTCGACTTTCCCACATTTGAAGCACTTCGTGAAGGCTGCCTTGTCCAATCACTGAGGGAAATACAATTCAATGGTACTCTTCTTGCCTCTGGAAGTCTTTTGATATCACTTTTACGACACGGTCTCATCGAAACAGATCAAAAAGCATTTTCAGAAAATGATGCAACCGCTCTTTTACGAGAGCCAACATGTATTATCATAGATTCTTCTCTTGGCAGTCTTGCCATTAATCAACTCAATGAGCGTACAATCCGGCTTCATGAAAAAACAAAACATCTCTTGAAGCAAGCCACCACACCAATACGTATTCAATATCCGCTAGAGGATTCAATAAAGTTTTTTGTAAAAGCAGGAATGCTACGATTGGTAAAATTATAAGGATCAAAAGATGTCCCTGATAAGCCCTGGCATGGGAACAGAAAATAGTGCACAGCTCATTTATGCGCTTATTCAAATGGCAAGACCGCGCACAGTCATTGAAATCGGTGCTGGTGATAGTACGCGCTTGATTGCTAAAGCACTGCAAAAAGCAAAACAAGCATGGCAACAAGATAAAAAACTTTTAGAATCTTCCACCTGGGAAGAGCGTACAGCTTTGCTTGATCCTTCAGGGATTCCTGAAAATTACGAACCTCGGCTTATCACCATTGATGATTTTTCAGCAGAAAGCCAATCAGCAGAAGAAGCATGGCAAAAACTGCTTCAAGGCGGTATTGAAAAAGATACTGTAACATTTATCCATGAGAATTTTTTCTCTCTTGATGAAAGCACCCTCAAATCTTGGGGACCAATAGATTTTGCTTGGCTTGATGCTGGTACTCCCGCAGATGATGTGCGATTTGTTACCACAGTTTGGGAACACATCACCGCGGGTGGTTATCTTTGTCTACATGAACCAACCATAACAACAACAATTGCTCTCAATGGCGAACAACGGGTTCGACGCGTCAGAACTCCTTTGTGGGAAGAAATTCTCTACCGGCTTGATGGCTCCTATGAAGCTTTAACACTCCCCGAAAACCACAAATATCGCCAGGGTGGTCTGGGGATTATTCGCAAACGCACCCCAGCCGAACAAATTGTACGCGCACAATCGCTACAAGCAGAACTCATAGAAATCAATGAACTGCCCATTCGCAATGATCTTTTGCCCATGGGGAAAGAAACCCTTCACAAACGCAATACCCGCAATTCACTGATCTCTGCCATGACGTCACCGACACTGCGCGCTGTTTATGCCGCCATTATCCTTGGTGCAAAAAATCTTACTGATATCCTCAAACATGTCGATTCAGATGCCAAAAACATTCACAAATCCATCAATCGCCTTTTGAATCTTGGACTTATTCACAACACAACAGAAGGATTTCAAGCCGAAGAGACAGTGTGGAAAATGCTAGAAAATAAACATGAACGGGAGAGGGAAAATTTAAGCGACCGCCATTTAGAAACAGAAGAGATGCTATCAAAAATTGGTGAAGCCTTTCAAATGGGAAAAATCTATAGCGAAACGGAAGTTTCCAAGATATGCAACCTCTTTACGATAGACTTTGCCCGATTACGACGCACTCTTGTTGAGAGAGGTTTTTTACAACGCCATGGAGGAAAATATCAACGCATGCGCTAAAAGAAAATTGAAAAATGATTAGCGAACGCTATCGTTTTTCTTCTCTATTTCAAGAGAATGAATAACCTTCCACTAAAAAAATATAATTTCATTAAAAGGTTACAAAATCATTCATCCCATTCATATGTTGACAATCTATGGGGGATAGTACATCCTCTTCATAAAGGATAAAATGGAAAAGCAAGAATGCGGGATGCCAATTGGTTATCAAAAAGGATTGGGTGGTTATCAAAAAGAATTGGGAATAGTCAAAACCATCAGGAGAAGATATAGGATCAAGGTCTCAATGATCTTACGATTGTTGCGCGAACATCCGGGCACAGTGTTGTTGCTCAATCCAAATCATGCTCGATATTTCTAAAAACATCGTAGAAAAAACAATATTCTTGCATTGGACTGGCTAGTGAATCAAGAAAGATACTATTTCAACGAAATGTGCACAGCAGAAATAGGGCTGGCAAAACTTCCTCAAAAGATACAACAAAATGTCTTTGATCATTTAACAACACTTCTATGGAAATTCCATGGGCAAAAATAAAATTCCTTTTTTCATCTATAGCACAGTTTTTCTTTCTGAATTTTCCTTTTTCTTTGTACTCCCTCTGCTTGGAAACTCTTCTCTCATAACTGCTGCCAATGTTGCTTTTTATCTCGCTGGATCGGTAATCCTTGAAAGCATTCTCATGGTAACCACAACGGGTTTATTAGAAAAATTTTCGCGTAAACTCTTAATGGCTACCGCCTTTATTTTAAGGAGTATTGCTTTTGTGTGCATTATCCTATCGCTTACACCTTCTGCATGGTTGATCTTTTTTACCTTAATGGCTTTTTCGAAAGCAGTTTCAAAGCCATTTTTGAGAGAAATTTTATCAGAACATCTCAATGAAAATGCTCTTAAACGCGCATTAACTCTCTATTCTTTTTTTCAAAATGCTGCTGTCGTTATCGCCCCTCTTGTTGCAACGAGTGCCATAAAATACAACGCATCAACCTTCTTAATGGCTTTTTTTGCACTCATTGGTTTGTATCTTTGTGTTCTATCCATTCAAATTGTTTATCATTACCCACATAAAACATTATCTCTTGAAAAGAATAAAAAAACAAAAAAGCTCTTCTTTCTTCTTTAAAAACAACAATACATAATCGTTCTATTGCTTATTTGCTGGTCACGGCTTTGCTTTGTGCATACCTCATGGGAATTTTCATCACCACCACAACACTTCTCAGTAAATTTGACAGCAATCTCGCCCCTTATAGTGGAATTTTCTTTTCAATTGTTGGCATCAGTATTTGTATCTGGCAAGGAATAATCAATAAACATCTCAGCCTTTCTGATAAATCAACTTTTTATCTGCTCTGCTTTATGGGAAGTTTCTCCTCGTTTTTCCTCATAGGTGGGGTCTTTACCGCTGTGACTGCGTTAATTGCCTACAGTGTCTATGAATCTGTCATGATTCCAGAGATATACTATCAAGCAGGGAAAACAACTACATCCCTCTCTGCCAGTGTTCTTTTCAGTTATATTCTTGTTATTTCAAATATTGGCCAAGCCGCCGGCTCATGGACAAGTGGATGGATTATCAGCCATTTCAACAATCATATCGCTTTCACCTTTTGCATGATTGTTGGTGCCTCCGCCTTTGCTTCTTGCCTTTGCCTCATGCAAACGAAAAAATAAGCAGCTTCCATGTCACATATCATTTTTGAAAACCCGTAGCACAACAAGAGCACTCAAAATAATTCGCCATAAATCACTCAATTATGGGTTTGTAACACACTCTGCGGCAAAGAAGCTCGAAACTGTCTTTAAAGATTGTTCTGTAAACGCCGTTGCCAATTGTCTCATAGCTTAAAGGATTATGGGGGGATTTTTATTTTCCCATGAAATTTGTAGACTACTCAAAGTAACATATTATCCATTTGCCTCTATGGTTGATCTTGAGACTTTGAGTTCAGCTATCGAAGAATTTTCTATCGATACCATCATATGCTTGCCAAGTTTTGCGGATAAACTTATTACAATATCTCGGAAGCAAAAATTAAAAACTCTAAAAAACCTATTCTATCTTGGAGAAGCCTTTCAAGCTGAATCTGTGTCGAAAATAAAAGACATAATCCTTGAATTAGATATTAAACCTCTTAGCTTTACCACCCAAGAAACTGGTCCAATAGGATTCCAGTGTTCCAAGATTGATGGTGACATTTATCATCTTTATGATCACATTCAAGTAAAGTCAAATCCTGAAAATGATGAATTAATTGTCTCTGTTTTTTATCCTGAAGATGCACCATTACTTGAGCACGCCACAGGTGATATTGGTTCATATTGCATATGATCAATCATGCGATTGTGGCTATCATGGCCATACCTTACACCTGAAAGGAAGAACACCAACTTTTTATAATATTATGGGAACTTCAATTTCTGTACACGATTTTACAAATGTCTTCAATTTTCAAGGTTGCACTCTTTCGGCGAAAGACTATTCAACTCATTATAGTCAATCAATTTGAGAACGGTGTTGGCGTTTTATTGTTTATTGATTCACGTTACGATATTGAAAGAAATGTCCTTTTATCATCCCTCTCATCCTCTTATCTGATAAAAGACATTATCAATAAATCACAATTTTTCCATGTTTGCTTTATGCAGAAATCTCAATTTATTCGCTCCTCAAGCTCTGAAAAAATAAAATCCTTTTTTCAAACGACTGAATATCCTATAGTGCTTGATGGTGATTTAGTAGAAATTAAATAAGATAAGATTATAAACTTCATCGATAAGTTCTTCATTATCACAGGAACCTTATACGTTTTTTTTCCTTGCTCTTAGCGCAATAAGCCTTTCCATAAAAGCATTTCGAATAAAATAAAACACAACCTTTAAAGTAATTTGCACAAAAGTATATTTAAGGTAGGGTAAGAAATCATCCGATTTGTAGCTCGTTGTACTAAGGCTAGAGATACTAGCTTTGGACGGTGTGGAATAAGAAGCATATGAGATACAAGAACGCTCTTATTTTTTCTAGTAGACATATAATTTTGTGCTCTGCAGATTATCCAATCTTCTCTTTAAGACTTAAGAGCCCCCCTCCCCTCGGTATAGCCTTCTCTATAGCTTATAAAACCCGATATTCCTATAACGGGATAAAATTTAGTGATCACGTACTCTATGGCTTTCCCCTTGCCACTGCCAGCTTCCGTTCAAACATCAGGACCAATGGCTGCAAAAGCAAAAAGCTGCTCCTTCTTTTTCTCACGGCAGACTTTCTCTCTCATTACGCTCGTTTCTAAAAAAGATCGCAAAAATCATCAATTCTTTAAAGAACATGTCACCCTAGAAACGGTAAATGGGGCTAGAGCAGATGTCCAAGAGATGATGTGAGATATCCCGATAGTACATTGCGCCAAAGATAGGGATATATAACTTTTAGAGTTTTTTCTCTTAAGGTTGCTTTATGTATGTTAGGATAGTGTAAAAAGCTGTTATTTCTCTATCTGAGCCGTAAAGCACTGCCCCCACAGATATCAGCATAGGCTCGCTACCCCAAAAGCTTGCTAGGTAAAATCCACCTTAGTATTTAGGGATATAGATAGTTTGGAGTTCAAGGAATTGTGAGCAGTTTTTTTGTTACAAAAAGTTAGCGGATTGTTTTGAGGATTTGGCTATACAGGCTACAATAGGACAAAGGGAGGGATGTCATAAGAACCAAGAGAATCTGAGCTTAGATTTAGCCTTGAGCGCCCTTTAAGTGCGTGGCATTACGTACCTTAATGGCTTTTACTCCCCCTTGCTTTCCGAAGGTGCATGATAATTAGTAGGCATGCGCCTTTAGTTTTTATTTGTTTTTTGTACGTGGGAAGAGTTGCAAGAGAATAGTATTTTACTCCATGCGTTTACGCGTTACACTTTTTTTTCCTGCTTTTATTTTCAGAGATTGATGATATTTTTTGTTTTGCAGTACTAAGAAGAGCTTTTAGATTTATCGTTTTAGAAAGAAGAAAGCATTCTCTCCCTGCCTCTGCCTAGCACTGCTTCATTAGTGGTATGTGCCTTTAGTTTTTATTGTGTTTTTTTACGGTCTGAGAAGTCATCCGATCCAGTTTCAAAGCCGCTCTTAGGCATTGGTAGTTTTACGGGCGACTAGTTTTTCTAGTTTTTTTGATGAGTTTTTATGAGAAAAGTGTAGCATGAAGGGGA
>NZ_JBHILT010000245.1:0-214 GCF_042193405.1 Bartonella sp. TT110JLCBS | reverse complement strand
GTATGTCCATCCCGGTCCTCTCGTACTAAGGACAGGTCCTCGCAAATTTCCTACGCCCGCGACGGATAGGGACCGAACTGTCTCACGACGTTCTGAACCCAGCTCGCGTACCGCTTTAATGGGCGAACAGCCCAACCCTTGGGACCGACTACAGCCCCAGGATGCGATGAGCCGACATCGAGGTGCCAAACCTTCCCGTCGATGTGAACTCTTG
>NZ_JBHILT010000244.1:335-634 GCF_042193405.1 Bartonella sp. TT110JLCBS | reverse complement strand
AGAAATCAGCGTTAGTGTACTTAACCCCAATGATCTTTGGGTTTTCAAATAGCTTTGCAAAGTTATCTAATGAAAGTGAAACCCCAGTTAATGCAGGGATTGAGTAAACGATCAGGTTAGCGTCAACATCCTTAACAATTTCATCGTAGTAGTACTTAATTTCTGGGAAACTAAAGTTGTAATAGAATGGGGTAACAGCAGAAATGGTCTTGTAACCAAGGTCGTTTACAACGTAATCTGCTAATTCCTTTGATTCTTGTAGGTCAATAGAACCAACTTGAGCGATTAAGTCGCAATCG
>NZ_JBHILT010000244.1:0-308 GCF_042193405.1 Bartonella sp. TT110JLCBS | reverse complement strand
TCAAAAATCCGCTTCTTAGTGTCTGTCCGGAGCATGAAGTTTTCACCAGTACTCCCACCAACGTATAAGCCATCAATGTGGTTAACGTCAATGTTATGACGAACAATTTCGCGGGTCCCCTTTTCATTTAAGGTCCCGTCGGCGTTGAAAGAAGTTAATAATGCGGAATATAATTTTTTAGTCATTTTTACCATCCTTTGTTTAAAACATCTGTTACTAAATTTGTGTAATAGTTCTTCTTCAACCGCACCTTAAGAATACCCTTTGAAAATATTTTTTGCAATTCTTTTTAACGATAATTCTTTTCA
>NZ_JBHILT010000243.1:337-634 GCF_042193405.1 Bartonella sp. TT110JLCBS | reverse complement strand
AACTTCTCCTGGATGAGTAGGACAACGGTTTTTATCTCTTTGTGCAGGAATGTCATTCATAACTGTATCCTTAGTGATATTGTTCAAGATCAACACGGTAAGCATTACATGAGTCAAATTCAAAGGTAATACACCATGGTCCGTTAACGTGGACAGTGTAACGGGTAGGTGAATATCCAATCAAAGAATGAAAGTTGAATCCTGGAAGATTCATATCTTCTGGTCTTTCAGAAATATCTAAACGATCAAGACGAACCATGATACGTTTTACAAGTTTCTTATCAATCTTGGATGAAT
>NZ_JBHILT010000243.1:0-228 GCF_042193405.1 Bartonella sp. TT110JLCBS | reverse complement strand
AACAAATAGCTTACATTGTAAGTGCTAAAATGGAAAAAACAGTAACATCCCATTAGAAAGCCTAATAGCTTAGACTTGTTTTTCTTTTCTCCACCTCATGCGTAAAGAGAAGAATAGGTGCATGGAGGGGATAAATTTGCACGTTAACATCAATGATTTTACGACCATACCGACGGCTGTCTGAACAAATATTGCTAAAAACTCAGATCCCTTGCTGTTCTTAATAAA
>NZ_JBHILT010000242.1:0-636 GCF_042193405.1 Bartonella sp. TT110JLCBS | reverse complement strand
CCTAAGGATCTTTCCTCTTAAGATGTAATAACAACTTGTCAAAACACTTTATTTTGCTACAAAAACAGATTATTTTTGAAATTTTCTCATTTTCTGGACTAACGTGAACTGCAAATCCACATTACCTGGAGCTTTGCACATTCACATAAACGTGCTCATACCTTCCTAGCTTTTGGCTAGAGGAACACTCTGGTTAGGAGCAAGAACCCCAGGTTACTTTGCTAGTAGGGTAGAGGAGCACTGTCCCTTTATTTTTCGATTCTTTTTCTTCTTTTTCATTCATTTTCTTTTCGTTTTGATGACCAAGTTGACAAACAAAACATAGAGGAAAGTCCTTAAGAGTCCATTAGGAAGTAGGTCTAACACGTCAAGGCACGAAACCACTAGAATGGGTTAGCATCTAAGAGGGTCACGAAGGTAGCTGTTTTTCCTCACCTAGGTGTCCAAGGTTCTAATTGGGCGGTAAGTGCAAGGGAAATGCCAAGAATGTCAAGAAATACTTAAAAGTGCAGGGTCGCAATTAGCTAGGTGTTTATCATGATTCTATGCTAGAATACACTCATTATAAAGCATGCCGTCGTAGGTTTAAAATAAAATCATGCAACAATTCAAAAATTTATTCAAATAAGTTCACGA
>NZ_JBHILT010000241.1:0-637 GCF_042193405.1 Bartonella sp. TT110JLCBS | reverse complement strand
TATTAGCAAAGAAATTCGGTTGTCATTTAGAATCAATTTCAGCACTTAAAGTTATTGTAGCTAATGGTAATGAGCTAGCTAGTTTCTAATGAAGTTTTTAGAGCCTTCCAATGGGGAATGCAAGGATACCATTTTAAGGCGGATTTCTTGATTTTACCTTTAGAGTGCTATGTGATAAGTGCTTGTGTTTGAATAATGCGAAGTGTTATTTACTTACATTGAGCATTATATTTATCATATTTTTATCATTAAACCATGTGTTTTTGTGTTCTTTTGTGCATTTAGGGTTGTGATGCCAAAAGGAGTTAAAAAGGAGCAAGATTAGATCAGGTTCAAGCTTTGTGTGAAGTTTCTTGGACCAAGCAAGACCAAGGCTCGAGTCTAGACTTGTGGGTGTGTGCCAACCTCCAATGTGCTCAACATATTTTACAATTTGGAGGGGCACAAAGGCAGTCACATTCATAAAGTCTAGCTCGTGTGAGTTTGAAGAAGCTTCGGCAATGGTTTTAAAAGATGAAACGACGCGATCTACCGCTCATCGTGTGCCCCACGATGCGGCCTCGATGAAGAAGATGAATTCGTGAGCATTCTGGAGGAGCACCATAGAAGTCACTGTATCAAAATCAGTGTACCAAAA
>NZ_JBHILT010000240.1:0-637 GCF_042193405.1 Bartonella sp. TT110JLCBS | reverse complement strand
CAAACCCATAGATAAACCATGGATGTTCCTCATCAACACTCTCGATCTCTGATAAACGCTGGGGGGAAAGAAGAAGTTGAATCTGATAAGCCGTATCCGGTGTAGGATAAAGATACAGTTTCCTATCAAAATAACTGTAACAAACCGGTGTTCCTGGCTGCTCTGATGACAACGAAGGCTCTAGAGCAAAAGGACTGCTCCGCTCCAATTCAAGCTTATGATGTTGATCCAAACTCAAATAAACGCTTTTGATTTTCACAGCTGTTTCAAGAGGACGGGTATCGCTTGCATCATAAGCACCCTGCCCCACCCGTGTTTGAAACGTAACATCACGGCTTTCGTTAAAGTAAAAACTTTCCCTCTCACAAAAACGAATAGCAGCAAAAATACTTTCTTGGATTTGTGCTACATACTCATCCGTGATGTCATCAATCTCATCTTGGATAACCGACACCAAGTGCGAAAGCGTTTTTCTATGACGATAAACATTTTGACTAGCCGGTATTGGTCCGCCTGTCCTAACCCGAATATAATGACGCGTCATCAAAATACCTTTTCAGAGAAAAATTTTCTTGACATTATCCTCATTTGCATAAAATACATACTTTATGCATTATATGCATAATGCCTATTAGCG
>NZ_JBHILT010000239.1:0-639 GCF_042193405.1 Bartonella sp. TT110JLCBS | reverse complement strand
CGAACTCGCTTGCCGGCTCTAGGTTTGGGCGGCATACCCACAAGGCGACAACAACCATCAAAAGCCGAAATTTGGGATAAAAATGATAATTTAAAATAAAATGCTGAATTTCTAGGGTTTGCTACAGTAAAACCGGGAAAAAATTTTGAAGAGTTCTTCTTGTAATAGTAGAGATCTAGAAATACAAGTCTTTGAAATGAAGATCTACTACTACACAAGAGTTCCATTCACATTCACAATCAAATTCCCTTCCAAACAACCCAAGAAAAACCCAACAAAACCCAAGAAAATTTCTCACCTTGTGTTAGGGCTCCAACCAAAACAATGGAGAGAAAATCGGCTAGATCCTCTCTAAAACCTTGTAAACATGCAAGAAACCAAATGCTAGGATGAAGAGAGGCTTTAAACACGAGAAAAATGAAGGAAAATGGTCTAGGGATGATGAGAAAATGAGAGTGAAAGTTGGAGAAGAAAGGTGAATAGTGAGGGTTAAAGAGAGAAGATGAGGGTTTAAGGGGCTCGGCCTCTCATGCGGCCTAGCATGCGGCCGCATGAGAGGCCGCATATGGCTCTGCCAGGTCATGCGGCCTGGCATGCGACCGCATGCCAGGCCGCATAGGGCCCTGCCAGGCCTATGCG
>NZ_JBHILT010000238.1:345-639 GCF_042193405.1 Bartonella sp. TT110JLCBS | reverse complement strand
CTATTCCAGATACGCTAGGGGTGGCCGTCCATACCCCACAAGGGACAATTGTTCAAACCGGTGACTTTAAGTTTGACCTAACCCCGGTAGGTAACTTACCAGCCCCAAACTTCCAACAAATGGCGAAGTTAGGTGAAGATGGGGTTCTCTTACTGACTTCGGACTCAACGAATGCCGAACGGCCACAGTTTACGAAATCCGAACGCTGGGTTGATATCCACATTCGCCGGGTGTTTGAACGGATTAGGGGCCGGATTATCTTTGCGTCCTTTGCTTCCAATGTTTATCGGCTTC
>NZ_JBHILT010000238.1:0-309 GCF_042193405.1 Bartonella sp. TT110JLCBS | reverse complement strand
AGGGCCGCAAGATTGCCGTCTTCGGTCGGAGCATGGAAAATGCGATCGAAGCGGGGCAACGCCTTGGTTACCTGAACATTCCGGAAAAGTCCTTAATTGATCCAAACGACATTAATTCCTTTCCACCAGAAGAAGTGATGATTATGTGTACTGGTTCGCAAGGTGAACCAATGGCGGCACTGAGCCGAATTGCTAATGGTAATCACCGACAAATCAGTATTCAACCAGGCGACACGGTGGTCTTCTCCAGTAACCCAATTCCAGGGAACACAACCAGTGTGAACGCCCTAATTAATAAACTGGAAGAAG
>NZ_JBHILT010000237.1:0-639 GCF_042193405.1 Bartonella sp. TT110JLCBS | reverse complement strand
TTGATGACTTACCAGTGGAATACATTGAAGGCTTCATTAAGATGATTTCACCAATCATGCCACACATGGCCGAAGAATTATGGAGTCAATTCCACGAAAGTGACACCATTACTTATCAACCATGGCCAACGTATGATCCAAACAAGATTGTTGAAGATGAAGTTGAAATGATCGTTCAAGTTAACGGGAAGGTTCGTGCCAAGATTAAGATGGCCAAGGATACTGACCGTGATACTGCCGAAAAGGCGGCACTGGCCGATGAAAACGTGAAGAAGTTTACTGACGGTAAGGACATCAAGAAGGTCATTGTTGTTCCAAACAAGATTGTCAACGTTGTGGCAAAATAATTGATGACTAAAAGCAAAGGCACCCTTTGGAAACTTATCAGTTTCAAGGTGCCTTTGTTGGTTTAAAATAAGTTTGTTAAATACTTTAAAAGATTGGAGACACTAATGGATTACCATATTGTTTCATACCCAGCCGTAATTAGTGAAGAAGCTGGGAAGACGAAAGTTCACTTTCCGGATTTACCGGATGCGGACGTATTGGACGATAATAAATGGAATGCTTTAATGCGGGCTGAAATTGGCTTAGCACTCACCGTGATTGATTTAGAAAGTCACCATGAAGAGGTTCCCA
>NZ_JBHILT010000236.1:328-639 GCF_042193405.1 Bartonella sp. TT110JLCBS | reverse complement strand
AAAAGAGGGGAAATTATATTCCATATTGGCAGAAGAAGAATAGTCGGAATTTTGTTCTTTAGAGTTTATATGAACACCTTCTTTTGAATTTTGCATAGACTGATGAAAAACTTCACTAAAAACTTCATTCTTCTGTTGTTTTTGAGAAAAATTATCTGTTGGAACATTTCCTACATTGAGTACATCAGCAAATTCTTCTTCTAAACCACCATTAGTTGGCACATCATATTCTGGCGCTTCATACGGGACTTCTGGAACCATAATAGGACCAGTTTTTTCTACGATTTCCTCTGAAAATTTATAAGTATCAA
>NZ_JBHILT010000236.1:0-305 GCF_042193405.1 Bartonella sp. TT110JLCBS | reverse complement strand
GGGAGGGGGATTATCTCTGTGCGTATAGTTATGGGCAAAAAAGCCATCCGTTTGTTTTATATTTAAAGAGGGTGATGAGGAAAGAAACTCATCTAAATTATTTTCATTATATGAAATTTTTCTATTTGGGTTAGAGGCACCTTCGGCATTATTGATGTATTGGGCTCGAGCCTCATCATATATCGGAACTTTTTCGCTATAAGTTTCTTGTTGTGAGGGGGGGGCTTCAAAAAAATGGGGATAATTGGTTGTATGATCTTCTTGTGAAGCCCCCTTTAAAGAAGATTGTCTATCAACTGGTGGAG
>NZ_JBHILT010000028.1:0-8409 GCF_042193405.1 Bartonella sp. TT110JLCBS | reverse complement strand
TTTCCGTAAGTATAGAGGAAGAAACCGGTTTGTTTTTCTTCTTCTTTTCCTAAGACAGATGTTCTGATATTGGCTAAGAGTGCGTTTTGTTTAGCCATATCGGTTAATCCACTATAGAAGAGAGCATTTGGCATGACTAAGTAACTGGCCGTTTGTGCTACAGGGACGATCACACTTGGACCAGAACCAGAATCTGTTTCAAGAATTTCTTTATGCAAACGGAAATCCCAGAAATTTTCATTCTTTTCATCAAAGAGGCTTTGTGCAACATCGGCTGTACCGTGGCTTGACTCTGGTCCATAGGCCGTTAGCGTATATTTATAAGGCAAACGATTTCTTGTGGTATAGCCATTTACGAGTTTGAAAGAGTCTTCTTGTGCTTTTCCAGATACTTGAATGAGCGAGAGACCACCTATATTGGAAGGATCAGCAGCATTGACTACACTACTTTCATCTCCTGAATCGCTTTTGATATAAACTGTTGTGGAGCCTGAGACATCACCGTGGATCAGAAGTCTATCGGTTTTTTGATCGGCACTTGCTACGCCATCACTCCAAGCAATGTTGAAGTAAATCTTTGCATTACCAGAGGCGTTGTAGACTTCTTGCGTATCTGGTTTACCAGATCCTATATGCAATGTGTGATAATGATCTTCTACCAGTCCATCAAAAACAATAGAGCTGTTATCGAGATTAAGCGTAGAAATATCGGAACGAGATCTTTGAGCAATATCAAGCAGATTGCCATCAGCATCTTTTTCTTTTGTACTGGTCTTTAGTGTCCATGTTGTCTTGTTTTTTAGATCAAAACGTACATTTCTGTCTTTAGCAATATTCGCTTTGCCCTCTAGAGTAGACTGATCAGCGCTTAAGGTGAAGGTGCCATTGGAGATCGCTTTAACCTCTTTATTGTTCCAATAATTGTCATTTTTCCAAGATTTTGGATCTTCGAAAAGACCATCTCCTAACAATACATCAGCATGGATTTCTGAATTTTTGAGATTGACTGTACCGATTGATAAAGTTGGAATATCTTCCATGTTTGTGTTAGTAAAAGCTCCAACAAAAATTCCAGTACCATTTTCAGCGTGAACATCTGCATTGGTTAAATTGATTTCACTGCTTTTACGTTTTTGTGGATCATCTGGATAATCTAGATCAGGATTAGAGAGAGCTATAAATTGCAAACCAGCAACTCCTGCTATCATAGAAGTATTCACGACATCAATATGTCCATTAGCTGCTGTCCATAGTGCAACTTTTTTTGCTTCTATTTTATTTTTTATTGTATTCTCTGCTGCTCCAATATAACCATTCGTCATCTTAATTGTGCTATTATTTTCTGCAGTGAGACCAACATCAAAGTTTTGAATGATTGTTTTACCATTTAACTTAATTAAACTATCAGTTTCTGCAACGTTTACAGCAACGGTTTGTTGTTTACTTTCACTACCAGTTATTGTTAAATCTCCGCTAATGATTTTACTTCCACCGTCTGCATAAAACCCTTCATCGACATTTTGAATGGTTGTTTTGCCCATTAACCTAACTTCACTACCAGAGTCCGATGTCCATATACCAGTGCGTTCGTTGTCGGGGCCTTCAAGTGCTTCACCACCGATTATCGATAAGTTTTCGCTAATGATTTTACCACCGTTAACTGCTCCAAGGCCGTCCAAAGTATTGTTAATTATTATATCACCATGCAATTGAATTGTGCTGTCATTGCCACTTACAAATGCACCGCTTCCTTTTCCCTCTGTTTTTAGAGCAACATCTGTGGCATCAATATGCCCACCGTTGATTGCGAATAACGCTGTTTTGTTCGCGGCTACGGATCCTCCCGTCATTATGATCTTAGATCCTGAACCGTCTGCAAGGAGTCCTCCGCCATTAGATGATATAATGTTAGCATTGTTTTTTAAGATAATCGTACTGCTGGTTTCGGCGCTTCCTCCTACAGCACGTCCACTAAATGATCCTCCTGAGACCGTTATTGTTGAGTGATCATTTGCAACTATACTGGCGGCTGCTTGAGTCACTGTTACATCTTTTAAAGTGACGGTACTTTTGTCTGCTTTTATTCCAAAGTTTAGTAGCGCATCGTCTTTACTATTCGATATCTTCACACCTTCTAGCTTGTTTTCACCGCTGTTACTGTTTAAGAATCCCGCACCAACTAGAGAAGTTTTAATGGTTCCTCCAGTCATGTTTATTGCGCCACCATCGTTTGTTGTAAGTCCAATTTCACTATTACTAATCGTTGTTCCTTCAAGCAATTCAACTACACTGCCTTCGCCATTAGAAAATACACCAGACGATATATCTTCGTCACCTAGAGATACATCTGTAACATTTAGAGACACATTTGTGACCGTAATATGTCCACCATTTTCAGCAACCAATGCATTACCTTTCCCCGTGACGGTTCCTCCCGTCATGCTGATGGTGGAGTTTGAACTATTTGCATAGAGTCCAATGTTATCAGATGATGTAATGTTTGCATTGTTGGTTAAAGTGATGGCGCTGCCGTTTTGAGCAGATATTGTTGTATTTTGTGCATGAAATGATCCTCCTGAGGCTGTTATTGTCGAGTGATCATCTGCAACTAAGGCATTGGTTGCTTGCATGACGGTTACATCTTTTAAAGTGACGATACTGTTTTGGTCTGCTATTACTCCCAAGCCCAGTGGCGCATCGTCTTTACCACTTGATATTGTCACACCTTCTAGTCTGTTTTCATTGCTGCTGCTTGAGAAGACAGCACCAACTAGAGAAGTTTTAATGGTTCCTCCAGTCATTTTTATTGTGCCACCATCGTTTGTTGTAAGTCCAATTTCACTATCACTAATCGTTGTCCCTTCAAGCAATTCAACTACACTGCCTTTGCCATTAGAAAATACACCAGATGACTTATCGCTATCATTTGTTTTTAGGGTTACATCTGCAACAGTAATATGGCCACCATTTTTAGCAACCAATGCATTACCTTTCCCCGTGACGGTTCCTCCCGTCATGCTGATGGAGGATTTTGAACTGTTTGCATAGAGTCCAACATCATCAGATGATGTAATTTTTGCACCGTTTGTTAAAGTGATGGCGCTGCCGTTTTGAGCAGATATTGTTGTATTTTGTGCATGAAATGATCCTCCCGAGATTGTTATTGTCGAATCATGATCTGCAAATATACCGGCTGCTGCTTGAGTCACTGTTACATCTTTTAAAGTGGCGGTACTTTTATCTGCTTTTATCCCAAAGTTCAGTGGCGTATCGTCTTTATCACTCGATATTGTTACATTTTCTAGTTTGTTTTCATGACTGTTACTGTTTAAGAATCCAGCACCAGCTGCAGAAGCTGTAATGGTTCCTCCAATCATCTTGATTGCGCCATCATTTTGGAATGCAAGCCCGATTGCACTACCACTAATTGTGGTCTTTCCAAGCAATTCAATTACACTATTTGCGCCATTAGAAAATACACCAAATGACTTATCGCTATCATTTGTTTTTAGGGTAACATCTGTAACAGTAATATGACCACCATCTTCAGCAACCAAAGCACTCGCTTTTCCCGTGACGTTTCCTTCTATCATTGTGATGGAGGAGTTTGAATCTTTTGCATAGAATCCAACATCATCAGATGATGTAATTTTTGCACCGTTTGTTAAAGTGATGGCGCTGCCGTTTTGAGCAGATATTGTTGTATTTTGTGCATGAAATGATCCTCCCGAGATTGTTATTGTCGAATCATGATCTGCAAATATACCGGCGGCTGCTTGAGTTACTGTTACATCTTTTAAAGTGACGGTACTTTTATCTGCTTTTATTCCAACGTTTAGTGGCGCATCGTCTTTACCACTCGAGATTGTCACATTTTCTAGTTTGTTTTCACGACTGTTACTGTTTAAGAATCCAGCACCAGCTGCAGAAGCTGTAATGGTTCCCCCAGTCATCTTGATTACACCACCGTTTTGTGCTTGAAGCCCGATTGCACTATCACTAATCGTTGTCTTTCCAAGTAATTCAATCATGCTACCAAGGTCATCAGAAGCTACACCAAGTCCATCACCATTTGTTTTTAGGGTGACATCTGTAACAGTAATATGGCCACCGTATGTTGTCGTTACTGCTTCCTCTTTCGCTGTGATGCTCCCTCCTGTCATTTCGATGATGGACTTTGAACCTTCCGCATAGAGTCCAGCATCATTATATGATGTAATTTTTGCACCGCCAGTTAAAGTGATGTTGCCGCCGTTTTGAGCAAATATTGCGGCTTTTTCTGCATCAAATGATCCTCCTAAGACGTTTACTGTGGAATCATATGCATCTATGGCAGTTTGTGCTTGCGTCACTGTTACATTATTTAAAGTGACATTACTGTTAGTTGCCTTGATTCCATTGATTAGTGGCGCATCATCTTTCCCACTTGATGTCACTACATCTTTCAGTTCGTTTTCTTTGCTCTTGCTATCTAAAAAGAATGCACCAACTTTGGACGCTGTAATGCTTCCCCCAGTCATTGCGATTGCGCCACTTTCTTGTGTTTTTAACCCGATTATCGCATCATTGATCTTTGTATCAGATAATTCAATTACACTGTTTTCACCTTGAGACAAGGCGCCGAATCCACTCTCAATTTTAGTACCCTTATTATATGCAGGGTTATCCCCTTCTGTAGTAGGTGCACTTGTGGTATTTCCCTTTGCTGTTAGAGTACCACCCGTGACTTTAATATGACCACCGTCGTTTGTATACAATGCTGCGTCTTTTCCAGTTACGCTTCCCCCAGTCATTTTTATGGTGGTATTTTCATCATCGGCATGGAGTCCGTTACCATTAGATGAGGTAATGTTAGTACCGCCATCTACAGTAATGGTGGTGCCGCCCATAGCATATACGCCATCCATTTTACCTTCGAATGATCCTCCGGATACTATAACTTGAGAAACGACATCCGCAAGTATACCAGTTTCTGCTTGCTTAACTGTTACATTTTCTAAAGTGATAAAACTTTCGTTGTTTATTTCTATTCCAAGGAGTGATGATGCTTCATTTTTATTATCTGATATCACTACATTTTGCAGTATATTTCTATTATCCTTACTACCATCGATATAAACGCCAGTTTGAGAAGCTGTAATGTTTCCTCCAGTCAGGTTGATGTTAGCGCCGTCTTTTACAGAAATACCAAAGCGAACATCAGAATCAGTGCCTTGAATATTTAAGTTATTTAATTCAAGCGCACTGGTAGCACCTTCAACTGTTACAACATACTTATCATTGCTTGTATCTGTATTTGTGCTTTCGTTTCCAGTTACAATTACAGTGCTACCGGTGATTTTTCCTTTGTCTTTTACATAAATAGTCTCGTACGTTTTTCCGGATACTTCTTGTTGTTTTCCTTCAGAAACTTCGAGATTTTCAGCATGTGCACTGAACTGGATGTTGAACAGGATGATAGCGGCTGTAGCTGTGCATGATAAAAGAGATGTTTTATACACTAGTATTCCCCTTATGAGAGCCCCCCAAATATTCATTTCCCCGCAAATTAAATAAGAAGAAGTGAAAATGGATAGTTGTTATTAATTTCAGTAATTGTCTTTATTGGGTAAGACATTTTTGATTTTTTGTCAAAATTAAAAAATAATTGATATTAAATTTGTATGAATTTATATTTAACACACAATGTGTTTGTAATTATTTATATTATATAATTAAATTTATTGTAAATATATATTATAGAAATAATAAATATTATTACAATACTTACATAATTCAAATTATTTTTATAAATTAATGATAGTATTTTCTGTAATACTTCTGCATTTTTATAGCTTGTCAAAGTGAGTGATGACGGTAATACTCAAACACTATTGCTAGAACTTTTGATTATTTATACCTTATTTATCATAATATTCTAATATATTTTATCTTGATATCCAAAGGAGTTGGGTGCTCTAGTATAAGAATACATTTTTTCTCCTGTTGGGGATATTTTAATAGTATATGACTAAGTTTTTATAAGCTGTTGATGTATCGATGACATTTGAAAGAGCTCGAGCCCAAGCTTATAAATCTCAATCAATTAAAGTTCTTGAAGTTGAAGGCTTGAAATCAACAGTGCTTTTATATCATCAAAGTGCACCTTCATTGAAGGATTATTGCTTTCGTTATTTCGAATTTTTGACACATTTTTGACAAGAAAATCTAAAAAATTGCTTCTGAGGAATTTTTTTTAATATAAAAATATGTAACGTTTTTATGGTGACAGGTTTATGAGATATAAAGTTGAATTGGTAATCACCGTGATTGCTTTTACTCTCTCTGGTTGTTTTAATCTTGATTCTGAAAGAATAAAAAGAGACAAGAGGCTTCATCATGATGCATTCATGGATTGGTCGATGAAAGAAAAGTCTCTTACAAAAAATTACACTGCTATTATTATGGCTGATCCGCAACCGTGGCGTTTAAATTCTGGTGATGCCAATGGAATATCAAACAGAGAGCCATGGTTAAAGATAAATGAGCAAGTTGCTGGTGTGATAAAAGCGCACAGGGCTGCATTCCATATTGTCAATGGTGATCTGACGGAGTTTGGACAACAAAAAAACTATGATGATTATGAACATGTTTATAAAACTCTAGGAGCACCTGTCTATGAGGGGCTAGGGAATCACGATTATGCCAATAATGTTGGTAATTGTACAAATCCTCAAGAATTCAGTTTTTACAAAGATGCTTGTGCTATAAGTGCAGTTTCAAGAATGGTATCGGAAATCAAAAAATACCGTAGTCAATTATCGCATTTCAATGCAGATGTTACTGAAAGTTTGATTCCTATTTCGGGTGAAAATATTCGCTCGATAAGGGGGAGTTTGAGTTATTCTTGGGATTATGGAGATGTTCACTATGTGCAGCTTCACAATTATCCAAGCTATACGGTTCGTTTGAAGGGGCAGTCTACAGAAGTGCAAATCAATAAATCTTTAGATTGGCTTAGGAACGATTTAGCTGCTGCTGATGCAAGAGGTAAAGTGACAATCATTAATTTTCATGATGCGCGTGCTGCTTCTATTGATGGTGAATCCTTTTTTATTCGTAAAAAGAATGCTAAAGATTTGTCGGTCTTTAAGTCAATTATTACCTCTCATAATGTTAAAGCAATCTTCGTGGGTCACACGCATTATCAGTCTTATTGCCGTGCGAAAAATGATAAGGTTTTTGGAAATATCCCTATATATACAGCTGGTGCGCTTTTTAATGGAGATTATTACCTCTTAGATGTGAAAGGCAAGACCATTCACGTTAAAGCCTATAATGGAGAAATAGGAAAACCGCTTTTAATTAAAGATCTTGGCGTTATAGGGAAAGACACCCAATTTTCGGCAAGTTGCAGTAAGTTATAATAGGATTTGTTTCTTTGTCTTAAAGCATGAGGGAAAAAGCGTATTATATGTGCGGACTTGAAGAGCAGTAGGAGTGTCTAAATGTTACTTAGAAATAGAGTGAAAAATCAGACATACTTTTTTCAAAGCTGCTAAGCTTTCAGGTTATACGCTATAAGTGCAATGGTTTGATGTGAACTGAGCTTTAATACAAAGTAGAATAATGGTTTGTTATTCTATTTTTTCTTTTTAGGCTTTTATCTTTGAAGAAAAGGAGAGGTTGTCAAGGGTATGTTCATAATTTGCTAGCACATGGTGTCCAGAATTATCAAGAAGGCTGTTTCTATTAGTTTGTTGCGGTATAATTATCAAGTTATGTCCTTTGTTAGAGCTTATAATATCTACTCATGGGCAACTCTTTTCTTTTTCATAAGAAAAGCTTTTTATTTTGATCAATTTTTTACTTATAATCTTCAAACAATTGATGTTTTATGATGCTGTATAATTTCTCTTGATTAACCGTATAAACTTTTAGTTGTATTACAATTTTATCTTCTTCTTTTATACGTAAGTAAATCGTTACAATAATACGATACAAATATTGGAGTTTGTTTATAGCGGTTATGGTCTCATGCAATTATCCTTAGATGACTTTCACATGTTTTGGCAGTTTTATCTTTGCTTTGAGAGAAGTGTAAAAAGGGAATTTTAAGAAGTTTCAGTTTAGAAAGAGCTTTTTTGCCCGCGAAAAGCTCTCGGAGAGTGCCAAGGCTGGTATGGAACAAGCGGGCGAAGATCTGGCTAATTCGATTGTCGATGGCTTTATGTCGTCTATCTCACAATTGATGGATTTTTGTAAATCTTTGCCTAGCCGCATTAAGGGGTGGATTGGGTCCATTGATGTAAGAGAGTTTTTGCCAAGTTTTTTGGGGGGTAAAACAGCCATTCAACCCATCGTGCAATTTGCGGGAGCTTCTCCTGTAAATTCATCTGCGAGAGAGCAAAGAGACAAAGACCGTTCCCC
>NZ_JBHILT010000235.1:325-641 GCF_042193405.1 Bartonella sp. TT110JLCBS | reverse complement strand
GTCTCACTGTCAGCGCGAGTATCACGGTTACTCGTTTCGCTGTCAGTAAGCCCTGCGCTCAATCGCCCCTCCCTGGGGGATGGCTGTTCTGCTGCATTATCAATAATAATCATTGTAGCGTCCAGAGTAATAACCCCAGTCATAACGACCATAATAGTACCAATAACCCCATGGGCCATACCAACCCCAAATCCAAAACATCCAAGTATTTGGATCAGTCATAGCCAGGAGCAAGAATGGTAACGTTATTACTACACAGACAACTAGCAAGATTCGCTGGAACTTGTATTGTCCAGACTGCCGATAAAGCATTTGC
>NZ_JBHILT010000235.1:0-304 GCF_042193405.1 Bartonella sp. TT110JLCBS | reverse complement strand
TCAGAGAATGACGGTTTGCCGCGGATAGCCTTGATGATGTTGTAGAGAATATAGATATAAGCAAGTGCTATAATAACAGGCCATTTACTCATAACACTGCCATAGAAGTAATGTCCCGTTTCATTAAAGTGAATCATTGGTTGTGCTTGATTTTGTACGTAATGAGTGAGAGCGCTGGCTTGCATAGCTCTTACATGACTGTGAAGACCAATTCGAGTAAAAATCCCCTTGGTCCACCACATTTTAGGATACGAACTTAGGGTCCATGTTCCGGCATCAGTTACTGGTTCCGATGCATAGTATG
>NZ_JBHILT010000234.1:0-643 GCF_042193405.1 Bartonella sp. TT110JLCBS | reverse complement strand
ATGCTTTCGTGTGGTTGAAAAATTTCGCAACAGGCAGATCATGAAGGTATGGCGCTTACCTATGAAATGGTTTTGGAAAGTGTTTCTGCGTGGTCACTGATAAAAACGGTTAAACGGACTTTATGCGATGAGGTAGAAGGTTTATCGGATACGTTTTTTCCAAGCACTCGTGAATTCGTAAGATTATGTCGTGATTTGGAAAATAGTCTTTTGACGAAAGCCAATCTAGTACGCAAGGCTGTTTTGAACACCCGTGAAAAAAGGCTGAAAGAAAAGGCAATGAGAGAGAATTCAAGACCACTCGCGTTGGTTGAAAAGCAAAAGCTTGAAGGGATTTTAAATGGTCTTGGGGGAACATTGAAAAACATTGCAGGTTAGTAAACTAGTGAAAATTGCTGATCGTTTTGTGATTGGATGTGCATTTAAATCGAAAAAATGGCACCGTACAGAGCAATTTAAAGATTTTATGATAAAAAACCTATCCTATAAAACGCTCTGTACGGTCAAATTTGAGGCAAATAGACAAATTTGTAAAATTAGGATTAAAGTATATTCATTTTAAAACATCTATTCTTAAAAAACCGTAAACAGCCCATGCGAAAGAGATTTGCTGCAACGGCGCTGGATATGCACTATGGGGGGG
>NZ_JBHILT010000233.1:335-650 GCF_042193405.1 Bartonella sp. TT110JLCBS | reverse complement strand
GCGTTAGTATTGATGCTGGCTGTCGATTTCTTCTATGGCTTTTTCCAAGTAGCCTTCCAATATACTTACCTGGCCCGGTTTCGGAATGAAGACCAAAAGGTAACGGCATCGAGCATTTGGAAGCAATACAAGAATTTGAATAAGAACCAACTGTGGCGGTTGGCAATGTACGATGGCTTATTCATCTTCCTGTGGACCTTGCCATTGGACATTGTGGCGGGACTTGCTGCAAAGTACACCGCAGCAGTAATTGTTTGCCGGGTTCTAAACTTACTGGTGGTCATCTGGAAGACGTTACAATATTCCCAAGCCTAC
>NZ_JBHILT010000233.1:0-324 GCF_042193405.1 Bartonella sp. TT110JLCBS | reverse complement strand
GCCAGCTTTCTTAGGCCAATCAATGCGGCATGCATTGACTGCCAGCAAGCGGTTCATGAAGGGCCTGAAGTGGAACTTGCTGTTAGTAGCAATTGTTACGATCGTTTTGCCAGTCGTTGTGTGGTTAGCAATCTTTGGTGGCCTTGGCTACTATGGTATTTACACTGCCACAAACTTCTGGATTTGGTTCGGCTTCATTGTGGCCTTCCTAGGAGTAGTGGCTTGGTTACCGGTAAGCTACGCCGTAACTGCACTTTACTACCACAAGACTGAACCAGCACAAAATCTTGACAGTGATTTTGAAGGAACCTTTAAGTCAGTTGA
>NZ_JBHILT010000232.1:0-650 GCF_042193405.1 Bartonella sp. TT110JLCBS | reverse complement strand
TTCTTTATGATTAGCTTTTTATGGTCTATTCATACATGGCAATTGTTTATAAAAAATGGTCAAATGAATCACGTATACAAGTGTGGATTCTTGAGTGGATTCATATAAGATGATTACACTCAAACTATTGACTTTATTGTGTTTTTTGATATTACGCCGCATATAAAACTTTCTCAAGCATCTCATGATACTGACCACCGTCAAATTCTTCGTATTCTCTTGTGCCATCATCATATTCGTAAAGATTGTAAAAATATTCAGCTACCCCTAATCCCCATGGTGCATGCCCCACCGCCGTTGCAACCCACTTTTTTACCCTTTCTGTTTACGTTTTTTTTATCACAAAATCTTTAAATAGCTCTGTACAATGCCTTTCTGTCAATTTAAACGCATATCTATTCTCAAAATCATCAGCAAATTTCACTACTTTGCTGTTTATCCTTCAATGCTTTTAAATACGATTTCATTACGCTGCAAATAAACTAATAACCTCTTTACTTCTGATGCATTCTGATCCATAAGTGTCTTTAAGCGTAGATCGCTGTTGCAAGTTGATTGAAGCTTTCTGAAAGGTTATTTGCGAAATTGTTTGATGATGATTTATAGCATGCGGTTGCATATAGTTTTTCCGTTTCTAATTTTTTGTGTTT
>NZ_JBHILT010000231.1:0-652 GCF_042193405.1 Bartonella sp. TT110JLCBS | reverse complement strand
TCATTACGATAATTATAGTAACATCAAGCAAGAAGGCTGAAAACAAGATTATATTTATTAATAAAAAATATGTAAAATTAGCTGAACAATGATATGTCTTATTCGTAAGATAAGCTCTTATAAAAAGACAAGATATTGATTTATAATGGTAATATATCGTTATTCATATTAAATAAGGTTTCGAATATCATAAGCTTCTCTCGTTTTAAATATGTTTATGTTGAATCTATCAAAATCATTTGCTTGCACGAAACAAGCAGAATGAGTGTGTGGATAAAAGTTATTGAGAAAGAACTTTTAAAATGCCCACAATGAACCGCCTAAAGTGCTAAGGATTGTTGCAATCATTGAGGACCGACTATAACTATAATGATGATGCTGACTTGCTTCTTTATAAATGTAAAAATAGCAGTACTCAACGAGTTTACCATTAATCATTCACAAGGCATTATAGTAAAATAAGATTAAGAAGCCTTAAGAAACATCTCTTTAAAACAAGCACATGAATTGGTAAGCCAATGGCATTATACATCCCGCAATCTACACTGATGAGATATTGCCTTAATTTTTATAAAGCTAAATCAAAGAAAAATGGCAAAACTCAGCGTTTATTCTTTCTCCTCTTCATATTTTACCAAATTAAAAACTCTTA
>NZ_JBHILT010000027.1:0-8713 GCF_042193405.1 Bartonella sp. TT110JLCBS | reverse complement strand
TGTATAAAACCGCCTAGGTCGTCTGCTTTAACATCATCAAAATCCCTTAAAGCACGAATGCGGTGAAGAGTTTTGCCCCCAACTTCGATTGTTTCATCAGTAAGTTCGTATTTCTTTTCCATGGTTTATTGCCTCATGCCCTTATCTTAAAACAGTGTCATTTCCAGATACTTTTGTATTTCCGGTTACTTTGGCATTCTCGCAAACTAGTGCACCACCAAACACACGGGCATTTCCAGAGATTTTTGCGCGACCGCCAACTTTAGCTTTTTCAGAGACATGTGCTCCATCATAAATTTCGGCAAAACCACAAACCTTTGCTTTACCGAAAATACGAGCATTATCATAAGCGGATGCAAAGTGCGAAATTGTAGCGTTGTCGAAAACTTCTGCATTTTCATAAACGTGTGCATGTTCGGAAATTATGGCGTCATGGTATATTCTTGCTTTTCCAAAAACCTTGGCAAAACCGCAAACTTTTGCATTAACGTAAATGACTGCACGATCGTAAACCTTAGCATCATCATAAATTTTTGCATGATCGTAAATATACGCATCACCGGAAACTTCTGCATGACCGTAAACTTGTGCATCATCACAAACCGTAGCACTTCCACTAATACAGGCGCCATCAAATATCTTGGCATAACCATAGACTTTTGCATCACCATCTACCCAACAATCACCTTCATGACTTAGATTGTCTTCTTTCTCGATATAGCCGCCAAGATCACCTTTCTTGACGTCCCCCAAATCTCTCAGTGCACGAATGCGGCGGAGAGTTTTGCCCCCAACTTCGATTGTTTCATCAGTAAGTTCGTATTTCTTTTCCATGGTTTTACTCCTTTAAGTTAGATTCTGCCTTTGTCGCTCTTGCAAAAGAACGGCATTGCATTGTGGGGTGAATTTTTTGAAAAGGTGGCGTCTTTTAAAAACGCCTTTAGCTTTTAAAGCACATCACAAGGACGCAAACGGTGTTGTTTTTCGTAAGAACCATACATTGCATCATCATATTCGCGCTGTTTTATATCATCTAAAAAAAAACCGTATGCGTTACTGTCTTTAACAAAGTCGTGAGGTATATTGCCGTTGAAACACTGCTCTTCACATTCTTTCAGATAGCATTCGGCAATATCTTCAGAGATATCTTCGCAACGGTTAGTCGATGGTTCAATACGTAAAATTTGGACAGCATTATCGATTTGGTCGATAAAATTGATAATGTCACTTTCTTCTAAGAAAGGTCCAGATTTTGCGAGATTTTGTTCTTCATTTTCGCACATCACTAAGAGAATTTCATCAGAATTTATAAACACTGGTTTATTCACAAATGCCTCCATATCAAAATATTTAAATACATTTTGAAAAAAAACGCCTTGACATAGGTTTTTTTTTTCGGGGTATGGTGCAGTGATAATTGTATTTTATGCACAAGTCAATTAAAATTTTGCATAAAACGCAAAAATAAATCTTAAAATATATAATTAAATTATGCGCTATCCACAATTTGGGAGATGTTTATGAGCGATATAGATAAAAAAATAGAATCTGTTTTTTCATTATTCAATGAAAAAGAGCAGTTAATTATTACTTATTTTGTTTTTAATTTTTTTAATAATTCAAGAAAATCAAGCACCGCTTCTTTGTCAACTGGATCAAGTGATGCACATATTTTCATAAAATCTAAGTCTACTTCTTTGTAAAAACTGGGGGGAGGTTCGTTAAAAAATTCAGAAATCTTTACTAGTTCATCTATGGTTATATCTCGCGTTTTACCATTTTGATAGGTATTAAGCATGCGATTCACTGCTGATGGGTGTAGTTCTAAATGTGATGCTAATAATGTTTGTGCGCCGTGTCCTCGTTCGTTAAGACGCTCTTTAATCCATAGCTTAAGTTTGGACTGAATATCTTGTTCCATGGTTCGTATAATCCTTGAAAATATATTTTTATGCAAATGTGCAAAAATGATAAAAAAGCATAATTTCGTTGACTTGTGCATAAAACGCAATTATTTATTGCGCTGTTATGGAGATTACATATGCCTTCGAGATTAATTATAAAATATTTAGGTGGTTTCAAAACTGTAGCAACCATAGTGCAAAGAGATGTGTCATCTGTTTATAGATGGCGTGATATACCAGCAAAACACCAGCAAAAAATTTTAGATTACGCACGTGAGCATGGGATAGATTTGCGTCCAGAAGATTTTTTTTATCCCGAGCGCTTGCAGAGATTAATGCAAGAGCAACACCCCCCATTGTCGAAAATTAGCAAGAGCTGCGGTGTTGATCACACCGGAGAAACTTTACAGCATTAAGGAGATAAAGATGAGTTCGAATGAAATTTTATGGATAGCAGTGGTTTCAGTTTTGCTCTTAAGCGGAGTGATGTTTCGTATTGCATTGCATTATCGCAACCAAGTTAAAGCACTTAAAGAGCAGGTTCAAGATATTAAGAAAAAAATGAAAGAGAATGAGTTTAGGTATTTAATGGAAAGCAAGCAGACAATTGATGAATGTGATGCGGATCTTGAAGAACGTGACAAGGAAATTAAACAACTGAAGCAAGAGATTGAAGAACGCGACGAGGAAATTAAACAACTGAAACAAAAGACTGAAGAGCATGAAAAGGCGTTCAGAAATGTAAGTGAAGTTGTAATGACACTCGAAGCAGATGTGCAATCACGTGATACGGAAATTAAAGAATTGAAGCAAGAGATTGAAGAACGCGACGAGAAAATTGAAGAATTGAAACAAAAGATAGAAGAATGTGACGACGAGGAAATGGAAGAACTGAAGCAAGAGATTAAAGAACGTGAGGAGGAAATTAAAGAACTCGAAGCAGATGTTCAATCACGTGATACGGAAATTAAAGAATTGAAGCAAGAGATTAAAGAACGCGACGAGGAAATTGATGAACTGAAACAAAAGATGGAAGAATGTGACGACGAGGAAATGGAAGAACTGAAGCAAGAGATTAAAGAACGTGACGAGGAAATTGATGAACTAAAACAAAAGATAGATGCGTACCGAGAAGAGTTTAAACGGAAAAGTGAAAAGATAGAGCTACTAACAGTACATGTTCAATCATATGATGCGGAAATTAAAGAATTGAAACAAAAGATGGAAGAATGTGACGACGAGGAAATTAAACAACTGAAGCAAGAGATTAAAGAACGTGAGGAGGAAATTAAAGAACTGAAACAAAAGATAGATGCGTACCGAGAAGAGTTTAAACGGAAAAGTGAAAAGATACAGGCACTAAAAGCAGATGTTCAATCACGCGACGAGGAAGTTGAAAGACTAACACAAGAGCTTAAACAGCGTGATGAAGCAGTAAAAGCGCCGTCTCATAAGAATAAGAAGAGTAAGAAGAAGGGTAAGTGAGGAGATAGAGATGAATGCAGGATCGTATACTGGTTTAATAGTATCTATAGCTGTAAATATTCAATTAGCTATTCAACTTTATCTATTTTATAAAGAATTACAAATAGTTAAAAAGGAAATAATGAAGAAAAATGAAAAAATATGGAGGCAAGAAGAGGAAATCCAAAGATTATCTTATCCTAGCATGTTCTCTTCTTCAAAAGATAGAAAAAATTCTAGCCAAAACTTAGTTTGAACTACTCTTTCTGGGTGATTTGATGAAGTGTGTTCAATTATAAAGATTGGTACAGTTTCGATATTTGGTTTGAGGTGGCGAACTGTGAGAAAAATACTCTTTCTTCATCTTCCTTTAGATTAAAATAATTGCATATATCTTGCGATTTTAAGTCTGCTGTAAAAGGATTTTTAAAACTCATATATTTCTCGTTTTCGAGGATTAAAGATAGCGGATATTTTCCTAGAAAAGCACCTTCAACAAATGCAAATGGACTTTCATCAGGTATACGAAAATTATTCATTTTTATTGAATGTTTTGTAGGATTTTTTATGATTACTTTTATGTCAATAAGGAAATCTTCACCCTTTTTATATGCGTGTGGTTTCTTCTCTATAACAACCTCTAGATTTGGTCCTAAGTCTCGTCTCTCTTTTTCCTCCCATAAGATGGATAGATGTTCTTTTGCTGTTTCAGATTGTTTTTGTAATTGTCTTAGTTGTTTATTGAAATTTATAAGATCTATTTTTCGATTTCTACAACCTAACCATATTCCAAAAAATGAGATGAAAGTTGGTACTATTAATGAAATAATATCAATCACATCTTTATCTATTTGCATACTTCTTACACCCTTCTTTCCTTCATTTTCGGAAAAAAACACTTCTATAAAACACATTTTGTATGGAGTGGTGTGGTGATTAACACGATTCTTTGTTTTGATCTAGGTACCAAAACGGGGTGGGCGATACGTGGTGCAAGTGGTGACATGTTTAGTGGTACCGTGAATTTTCAATCGCGCCGTTTTGAAGGCGGTGGAATGCGTTACTTGCGTTTTAAACAATGGCTATCAGAAATAAAGCAGACAGCAGGTCAAATTGACGTGGTGTATTTTGAAGAGGTGAGGCGTCATAAAGGTACAGATGCAGCGCATGTTTACGGTGGTTTGTTAGCAACGTTAACGGCGTGGTGTGAACAGCATCAGATACCGTATGAGGGGATACCAGTAAGTACGATTAAGAAAGCGACGACAGGCAAGGGGAATGCGTCGAAAGAAGAGATGATTAAGGCAATGTGTCTTAAAGGACACAAGCCATGTGATGATAATGAAGCAGATGCTTTAGCAATTTTATATTTAGTTAAAGAAAGGGAAATCACTAATGTCAAATAAAAACCAATGGATAAAAATTAATGTAGAAAAATGGCTTCTTGATCTCGCTGATTTGCCTCCTACTGAAGGCAATATTTACATGAGGTTGCGATTAAAAATGTTACACACTGGGAAGCCTATTACGAACAATTTACGAGCCTTGTCCTCATTAGCTCGCTGTTCAATTGACGAGCTTGATGATGCGCTAGATCTCTTAGCTGAAACTGGACACATCTTTCTTTTTGATGACAACCACATCTGGAGTCCAGATATTGAAGAAGAGCTGAAGAATAACAATCAACAATCAGAAATCGCATGGCATAAGCACAGGAAGGACAAAGAGAATGTCCAGTAAATTACCATGGACGAGGCTTTTTGCAGACAGATGGCTTCTTACTCTTGGTTGTTTGTCGCCGACCGAGAAATGTATCTATGTCATGTTGCGACTTCTAATGCTCCATACTGGTGAACCTATTTTAAAGGACTTAACGGTATTAGCTTTTTGGGTTGGTTATCCAGTAGAAGAGTTTGAAGCAGCTTTGAATTCCTTGATTGAAGGTGGATTCATCATACGTTTAGACAATGGTGGGTTGTGGAATTCAGAAGTTGAAAAAGAACTCAATAACGTCACTGAAGAGCTAGATAATTTCACTTGCAATAATAATAAAGAAAGGGAGGTGAAGTATGTCAACTAAGTTGCCATGGACGAGGCTTTTTGCAGACAAGTGGCTTCTTGATCTCGCTTGTTTACCCGCAATTGAAGGCAATGTTTATATGCGATTGCGATTGCAAATGTTGCGCACTAGAGAGCCTCTTGTAAATGATGCGCAAATATTATCTCATTTTACGTGTTGTTCAGTAAAAAGATTTCAGAAGGCATTAGATTACTTATTTAGATCTGGACACATTATTCTTTCAGAAGATGGTCATTTGTGGTGTTCAGATGTTGAAGAAGAATTAAAAAATTCAGACGAAACTTTAAATAAGTTTGCAGAAAGAGCAGCAAAAGCCGCCAATACTAGAAAACATAAAAACCACGAAGAATCTTCAAGAGAGCTTCAAGATTCTTTAAGAAGTCTTCAAGATTCTTTAAGAAGTCTTCAAGATTCTTCAAGATGTCTTGAAGATTCTTCAAGAGGGTACAATAACAATAACATTAACAATAACAAAAAAAATAAAAATATTATTTTATCAAAAAGAGAAATTGATTTTGAAAATTTAGAAACAAACGATTTTGTTGAAAAGGCAATCGAGTGTGATGTTGAAAGCCAATCAGAACAAATCAAAACGATAGAAACCAAACAACCAATCATTCACGAGCAAGAAAGCGTTCCTAAGAAAGCCAAGCGGGTTAAAACCGATAGAGGCTGTCGATTGCCTACGGATTTTGAGCCCGATTACGATTTTGCGATTAGAGAGGGCTTGCCTCCAGAGCGTGTAAAAGTCGAAATCGCAAAATTTAGAGATTATTGGAATGCCAAGGCAGGTAAGGACGCATGCAAAACGGATTGGCAAGCAACATGGCGCAACTGGGTACGCAAGGCAATTGAAGATTTACAAAAAGGAAAAAACTATGGAAAGCCAAGCACTGAAACAACAGAACAGCAGCGTGGATGGAGTTATCGCGTTGCACAGCACATGTCCAATATCAAAAATTCAGATAGTGTGTACAAATTTTTATTCGAGGATGACAACCGAACCACCATTCCATTGGAAGACAGGGCAAAAACCATTGATTGCAGAAGCGGAGAGAATTACTTCATTAGTTCATGATGCGTTGCAAAAGCTTGAAAAGAAAGCGACTGAAGAAGAAATTCAAACAACGTATCTTGTCCTTTCAAATGGACTTAAGAGCCCCATGGGATCAGATGAGAAAGCGACAGCGCTTGCGTATCTTTACGCTCTTGAAGGCATAAGCAGCTGGGTATTGCAAACGGCTACAAAGAACGCTTTGAAAGGCAAAGCAGAGGGATTAAATGCAACCTTTATGCCATCGACAGCAGATTTTTATCGTTACTGCGAGAAGCTTGAAAGCGATATTCGTTTTTATGCAAAGCACATTTTTAGGAGCCTTGAAAAGCCTGAAAAGGGAACAAATCAAAAGGCAGCGATGCCATCAGAACGCATAGAAAAGATTCAAAAAGAACTTGAAGAGGTTTTAAAAGGCATTGAAGGATAAACAGCAAAGTAGTGAAATTTGCTGATGATTTTGAGAATAGAGATGCGTTTAAATTGACAGAAAGGCACCGTACAGAGCGATTTAAAGATTTTGTGATAAAAACCACATTGAAATTAAAAACGCTTCTGTACAGTCCATTTTGAGGCAAATAAACCCATTGGTAAAGTTATGGATTTAGATAGGGGATATTAAACCAGATGTTTTTAAAAAAACGTAAACAGAAAGGGCAAAAAAAGTGGGTTGCAACGGCGGTGGGGCATGCACCATGGGGATTAGGGGTAGCAGAGTATTTTTATAACCTTTACGAATATGATGATGGCACAAGAGAATACGAAGAATTTGACGGTGGTCAATATCATGATATGCCCGAGAAAGTTGATTACAGTACCAAGGCTCAAGTGAAAGCTTGGATATATGGGGGTGGTATTCCGAAAAGCGTTCTCAATTACGAACCTCTTATAGACGAGATCAATAAAGAGATCAAAAAATTATCGAAAACCGCAGGAAATAAATATGTTTACAGATAAGCAGCTAAGAGCCTTGTTTGGTATTATAATTTTTATATTTTTATGCTTTCTAGGAATTAAAAAAAATCCCTATTTTATCCAAGGTATTTTGATATTTGCATCTTTTGGTTTGATAATAATAACAAATATTTTTGTACTTTTATGCAATTCTCATATTCCTTTTGAGTTGCAGAACAATCCAAAATATAAAGATGATGATACAACAGGTTGGAAGATATTAACACGTGATTTACAACAGTATTTGCACAGACTCTTAAAGCTAATAAGTTTAGCACTTGTCGTTTTAATTTTTCCAAATAGTTATACTGTATTTTGGTATTTAGATATCGTTATTTGGTACTTTTTTTTAGTTTATTCATTCTTTCTCATGTTGCATACACGCAGTTTAATAAACATGTCCATTTACGCACTACATTTTATACTAAAAACCAAAAGTAAAATTTAAAAGCACTTGGTATTCAATTAGGTAGGTATCAAAATGAAAAAAAGTGAAAAAAATAAAAAAATACGTATTGACTTTAAAGAAAGGTTCGTTTAGAAAGGTCGACAAGTGCTTAAAAACCACTAATAACTAGCGGGTAAACCACGATAAGGTTTCTCCCATTTCTTAAAATACTGGCTGTCTTTTATGCTTTGAATAGCGTATGATGATTTATGTCGGGTGTGCTTATACCATACAATACCCTTCGCGAGGGAAAAGTATAAGCAACGGACTAGTTACCGTGTTTTTAGCACCCGGCGCCTTTATGGGCTGTCAATTAAAAACTCTAAATAACTAGGTGTTAAAATGACAAAAAACGAAATTAATATTACCACTGATTTCTTATGTGATTTGTGGATGGCAGTATGTAAAGAAGCTAATAGTGAAAATATTGATATTGATACTGAAAATGAATATCATATTTCTTTAGTAGAGCTTATGGGGGCTCTTGAGAAAGTTTTGTTTTTTAAATTACAAAAAGAAATTCCAAATTTTACAAAAATCTTAGCAATTATGACAGAATTCGGTCAATCCGAACCAATTGAATCAATAGTGCCTCTGTTAAAAGCTTATACCCCCGATTTGAATAATGTACATAGCCTAAAAGACGCTGCGTAAATGGCTCGGGCGTGGCGGGGGCGCCTCCTTATAACCATTTCATTCAAAAATTTATTCAAATGTTAGATTAGGAGTAAAACCTATGACCACTAAAAATGTATCCAAAAAATATGAACTCACAGATGAAATCCACCGTATTCCTGAGGGAAAAACTG
>NZ_JBHILT010000230.1:0-658 GCF_042193405.1 Bartonella sp. TT110JLCBS | reverse complement strand
GAGTTCAGTCAGCCTTTTGCTTTTAGTGCTGACAAGCACCTGGACATAGCAAAAGCTCCCGGAATCCGGGAGATACCCACAAAGTGGTATCGATTTTTATGTACTGAACTTAGGGCTTTTAACCCCTCTTGGTTGTTGCGTAGACGACCAAAATTGCCTCATTAGTAAAGTAATTTCAGAAGATTGGCAAGAAAATTAAAATATTTTTTAGTCTGTTATACTGTAAAATAGGGATGTTTGGGGGCGGTAATCTGATGTTAGTAGGGGAATTTATTGGGTAAGAGGTTGGATGATAGTTTAAAACCGGTGCGGGGTGGAAGCTTTATTCAGCAGAGGAAAATTTGCTTTTTGAAGTCGAATTGTAGATCAGAGCTTATCTGGCGTGTTTGATGAAACACCATTCTTTGAAGTGTGGGATAGCCATATGAAATAATCAGCAGGGAAATCTGATAGACGAGAAATCAGCTTGTTGACACACCCGTGTTTACAGAACGGTGCGGGGTAGTGATTTGAGCGTTTCATTTGGCTGCGTTCTGTAATGATGTAAAAGCGTAAAAATGTGAATCTGTAAAATTATGCGGAGGATTTGGGCTTTATGTGGGCTCTTATCTTTTTGGGTGTGTCCCATTTTTTAATTGTTGAATGCTTGGCAAATTTT
>NZ_JBHILT010000228.1:410-660 GCF_042193405.1 Bartonella sp. TT110JLCBS | reverse complement strand
AGTCCTTGCGCGCCCTTTAAGTGCGTGGCATTACGTACCTATACGTTCTTCCCCTACCCATTTTGCTTCCAGAGGTGCATGATGATTAGTCGCATGCCCCTTCTTATTTGGTTTTTTATACGCGAGAAGAGTTGCAAGTGATGAGCATGGCATTCCCACGCGTTTAGACGCTACACCTGTTTTTTCCTGCTTTTATTTTCAGAGATTGATGATATTTTTTGTTTTGCAGTACTAAGAAGAGCTTTTAGGT
>NZ_JBHILT010000228.1:0-295 GCF_042193405.1 Bartonella sp. TT110JLCBS | reverse complement strand
ACGGGATGAGAAGACATCCGATCCAGCTCCAAAGCCGCTTCTAGGTCTTGGTGCGTTTAAGGGCCACTAGGTTTTTTACTGTTTTGATAAAGCTTCTATGAGAAAAGTGTAGCAGGAAGGGGAACTTATGTAGGTAAATTACTGACTTTTCCTAGTAGAGGGGAAAGTTTGAATAAAGACTTATTCTATAACATTTTGCATTACGTGCATTATTATATTTTCACGCGATATTATGTGCGTATTGTCATGTTTAGAGGTCATTTGATTTTTATGGAATATTAGTTTTGGAACATTG
>NZ_JBHILT010000227.1:0-662 GCF_042193405.1 Bartonella sp. TT110JLCBS | reverse complement strand
TTTTTATATAATATTAGAGAGGGCGTTTTATGCACAACAAAATTACGTAAAGTTGGAGGATCAGTTATACTCTCTATACCGCCTGCATTGATTGATGTTCTTCATCTTACTGAAAATATGCAAGTGGGTTTGGTTATTGACAATGGATAATTGGTTGTGAAACCACAGATATCGCAAAATTACACTCTTGAAGAATTGTTAGCCCAATGTAATCCTTCAGACGATTTTGCGGATAAAGAGGTAGAGTGGTTTGATGCTAAACCTGCTGGCAGAGAGCTCTTGTAATGAAGCGAGGTGAAATTTGGTTTGTATCGCTTGACCCAACTTCTGTTTATGAGGAACGCGTCCTGTACTGATTGTGTCACCGGAGGCGTTTAATCGTTTAACAAAAACACCCATTGTTTTGCCCATTACGAGTGGAGGAAATCTTGCTAGAACAGCAGATTTTGCTATTTCATTGGTGGGAACAGAGCTGCATACAACAGGTGTGATACGCTGCGACCAACCGCGTGCTTTAGATATAGTAGCGCGTAATGGAAAAAGAATGGAAACTATTCCATATATAATTATGGATGAAGTCTTAGCAAGGTTATCAACATTTCTTACTTGAATTTTTTCTACACTTTTTAATGTTTAAAAACACCAACTTTAGTTAAAAAGTA
>NZ_JBHILT010000226.1:0-664 GCF_042193405.1 Bartonella sp. TT110JLCBS | reverse complement strand
TGTCACGTCTAGGGAAAAATCAAGCAATTGTAATCAAGAAAAGAACTCAATATAAGAATTAATATCAAAGCCTCAAATTTTATTAATCAATGCATAATAAAAGTCATGAAACACAAAAATCCTAAGGTTCACATGTCCAAATACCCTCTAGGGGTTTAGCTCTTCATGGAGCTATACAATGCCATGAAAGAATAACTAAATTAAAGCAAGACATAATAAAAACCCCTTTGCATGCGTGGTGTCGATCCTCCAAAGCTTCCAAAAGCCTCTCCGAAACCCTAGCCGCATCTCCCTCGAAGTTGGGGAAGAGTCCCGAAAAGTCTCTGCCAAAGTATATGAAATTCGTTCTGAAATCAGCCTTAAATAGACCAAAAATCGGAGCTCCACACGGCCGTGTGGAATTTCCACACGCCTGTGTGTTATCTCTCTAAGCTCTTCTGCGCCCGTCACACGGGCTTGTGGAATTTCCACATGGCCGTGTGGATCCGTGCAGAACAAAAACTCTCGATCCCGAGAGCCATAGGGGCCGTGTTGGTGCCCCTGTAAGTACCATTGTGTTATGGCACACTGCCATGTGGAACTCTGCAGAGAATTGGCCTTCCATCCCGAGAACCACAGGGGCCGTGTAATCTTCCCTATGGGTGGACTGTGAATGGCACAAGGC
>NZ_JBHILT010000225.1:334-666 GCF_042193405.1 Bartonella sp. TT110JLCBS | reverse complement strand
ATTCAGCAAAATCCATAACTGGGAAAGCTTGGTAATCTAACAATTTCAGTTCTTTTCGAAGTAAATCAGTAAAAAAACCAATTTTCTCCCAACTATAAGGAGGAACTTCGTAATCAATACTTTTCTTCACCTTCTACTTACCTTTTTTTTCTTTTATCTGTTTCATTAATTTTTTCATTTTTTCTACATCTTCTGGAGAAATGTTATCTATAACTCTAGCAAACATACCAACAAGTTCACCTGTGGATGAATTAGAAGACTTTATTGTAAAACTTTTGCGGCAAGCATCAGCCTCTTGTCTTAAGAGAGAAGCCATATCTTGATCTAAATCG
>NZ_JBHILT010000225.1:0-232 GCF_042193405.1 Bartonella sp. TT110JLCBS | reverse complement strand
TCTAAAAGGCGTTCTGCATGATCAATACGGAGTTTCCGTAAGGTTTTACCAAAGGATGTAAGCATCAAATAGACCTCCAAAGGACGGATAATTAATCTTAATAAGTTTAATATATTTTATCTTAAGGTATAAATCAACTCTTTTTTTACAATAATTACAAATTGCCAATAGCAAAAATTTAAAAATTATCGAAAGTGGCTTGACATTATAGTAGGAGTATGAATAATCGAAT
>NZ_JBHILT010000224.1:433-667 GCF_042193405.1 Bartonella sp. TT110JLCBS | reverse complement strand
TAAGGGTTGATTTTCCCGAACCGGATGGTCCCACCAATGCTGTCATTTTTCCGGCTTCTATTTCTAGATTGATGTCTTTCAATATCATTTTGTTATTAGTGTATGCAAAAGAAACATGTTCGAAACGAATAGTTCCTTGCGTTTTATTCAGATCTTTAGCTTCTTTATGTTCTACAACTGTAAGGGGACAATCGAGTATTTCAAACATCGTACGGATATTGACCAAGCCAGATT
>NZ_JBHILT010000224.1:0-328 GCF_042193405.1 Bartonella sp. TT110JLCBS | reverse complement strand
TGGGTTGCAAGATAACCGGAAAAACAAATAATACCTGCAATGGCAACACCCGTGAGTGTTTCCATAATTGGATTGGTAATAGCTTCGAGTGTTGCAATACTGTTTGTTTGTTTTTCAACATCACAAATGGCTTTGTCCATCCGTTTTTTCATGACTTCTTCTAGTGAAAAGGCCTTGATGATTCGAATACCAACAGCCGTTTCCTGTACGATTTTGATAATTTCACCAAGTGAAAGGAGCTCTTTTTCCATCAAGCTGCGAACGCGTTTTAAAGCCATTCGAACGCCTAAAAAAGCTAGTGGTCCTACGATTAAAGTAATGGAGATTA
>NZ_JBHILT010000223.1:0-669 GCF_042193405.1 Bartonella sp. TT110JLCBS | reverse complement strand
GTACTCAACCTTGTGCTTTGCTAGGGCCTGCCAGTGGCTTTGGAAAATTGTTAGGCATAAAGAATAAGCTAATGCTAATAAGGGGAGAGTTCGATAGGATACCAACGACCACTGGGTAATAAGCTAATGCTAATGCTTTGCTAGGATACCAACGACCACTGGGTCTATTGGTACATGGGTCGCCGATAGAGCTCTTCACCAAGTGGTGAGAGTTCGATTCTTGGCTGAGGGCACATTTCTGGGAGTTGTGAGCAGTGGTCGTGTGCGGGTGGTCCCAGCGCCCATGTGTGCGCGGGCCCTGCCCCCACTTGCTCCGCCGAGGCTTGTGCACGCCCCTGGGTCTCTAGCTGGTTCGCCCAGCTCCTCTTCCCAAAAAAAAAAAAAAAAAAAAAAAAACAAAATAAGGGCGTATGGACAGGTATATGTGCTTGTCGCATTCATTTTTTTTTTTTTTTAATTATGCCTTTTTGTTTTTGGTTTTTTTTTTAATTAATTAATTATGTCTAGGGGGTGTGACATTGCATATTGCTGTAGATTTTACTTTTTCTATGCTTTGAGAGAGCTTTTTCACATTGCAGATATGGTAATATTTTATTTTATTTTTTATGTACTGCAATAAATTAAAGAAATCTTGAAGACCTGTTCAAACTTGTTTTACTTCTTGTTGAG
>NZ_JBHILT010000222.1:0-671 GCF_042193405.1 Bartonella sp. TT110JLCBS | reverse complement strand
AGAATAAGTTATTCGTACGGACTTTTGAACGGGGCGTTGGCTTTACAAACGCGTGCGGGACTGGAATGTCTTCTGCAACCCTGGCATTCGCCTTGACCCATCCAGATATGGCAGAATTTAATCAACCAATTACTGTCTATAACCCTGGTGGGATGGTTCAAACAATCGTCCACTTTGATAACCACCGTTACTGGATTGAATTAATCGGTAACGCCACCGTTACTCATCACATTACGGTTGCCGAAGAAGCACTCCATAATGCTGATGTTACTACGGACAACGCTACAATTACTGAAACTGATGAACAAACCGCGTATGATCGTTTCGTTAAGGAACTACCAACGACTGTTCAAGTGGATGTTAAAGAATAATCAATGAAATAACATACTAAAAAAGGAGCCTGCAGGATTGAGTTCTGCAGGCTCCCTTTTTGCTAGCTTCTTGAATTATTCCAAGAAATCCTTTAATTGCTTTGACCGTGATGGGTGACGAAGCTTCCGTAATGCCTTCGCTTCAATTTGTCGAATCCGTTCACGAGTGACCCCGAAGACCTTACCAACTTCTTCAAGGGTCCGGGTCCGTCCGTCATCCAACCCAAACCGTAACCGCAAAACATTTTCTTCCCGGTCAGTCAAGGTATCCAAAACATTTTCCAATTGCTTCTTCATCAT
>NZ_JBHILT010000026.1:0-9399 GCF_042193405.1 Bartonella sp. TT110JLCBS | reverse complement strand
TTTTTGACCTCATTAGACAGATGAGTGTTCACATTCTTGACACTCGTATCAAGACCCGCAAAGGCGCTACCAACATCATTGAAGCTCGTCTGTTCCACATCACCATCTGCAGAAACACTAGAGATTGCGTAAGTCGGAGCTGTCCATGTGCCTCCTTCATACTTAGCATTACCTCCTAAGGACTGCGCAACACCGCTCCCTAGGGCATAAAGCTGGTTACCCGCTACAGCATCACTTGAGTCTTTAGTTATAGACCCATTGGTAAGCGATGTTATCTTGCTGCTTGCATTCTCTTCACCATGCGTCGCTACAAACGCACCTTTAGCCTTATCCCACAACAACGCATCGCCTTGAACAGTGGTAATGTCCTTTTCAATCTCTTTGGTAATTTCATCCTTAATATTACTGAACTTATCTTTAACTTTATCGAATGAATCTCCAACACCAGCAAAGGCAGACGCAACAGTACTATATTCTTTATCTTCTGTTACCCCATCCGCTTTAAAGCTCTTAACCGTGAATGTAGGCGCACTCCAAGTTCCATTCTCATAACTAGCACCACCACCTAAAGACTGCGCAACTTTATCACCTAGAGCATATAACTGGTTACCCGCTACAGCATCACTTGAGTCTTTAGTTATAGACCCATTGGTAAGCGATGTTATCTTGCTGCTTGTCTTCTCTTCACCATGCGTCGCTACAAACGCATGTGCAGTGTCGCTCCAATTCAAGGAATCACTCTTTGCTTCAGCAATATCTTTGCTAATTTCATCCTTAATATTCGTGATAGAATTATTCACATTCGCGAAAGAAGTTCCTACACCAGCAAACGCTGTTGCCACATCATGATACTCTTTATCTTCTGTTTTGCCATCTTCTTTCACGCTCTTAACCGTGAATGTAGGCGCACTCCAAGTTCCATTCTCATACTTAGCTTTACCACCTAAAGACTTCGCAACACCGCTCCCTAGAGCATATAGCTGATTGCCCGCTACAGCATCACTTGAGTCTTTAGTTATAGACCCATTGGCAAGCGATGTTATCTTGCTGCTTGCATTCTCTTCACCATGCATCGCTACAAAGGCATCTTTGGACTTATCCCACAACAACGCGTCAGCCTGAGCAGTGCTAATTTCATTGGTAATCTCTTTATGTAAATCCGTGAAAGAAGTGCCTACACCGGCAAACGCTGAAGCCACATCTGTATAGCTCTCCTCACTCTCAGTACCATCAGATTTTACTGTTTTAACCGTGAATTTAGGTTTGCTCCAGTGGCCATCCTCATACTTAGCACCACCACCTAAAGACTTCGCAACATCGCTCCCTAGAGCATATAGCTGGTTACCAGCTACAGCATCCGTTGACGTTCTACTAATGTCTCCATTTTTAAGAGACGTAATCTTGCTGTTCTCTTTACTATCCCCATGCGTCGCTACAAAGGCATTCGCCGTTTGGCTCCAGATTAAAGAAGCACTTTTTTCACCAGCAATTTCTTTGCTAATCTCATTTTTAATATTCGTGATAGAATCACCAACACCGGCAAAGGCAGACGCGACACTGTCATAAGTCGAGTCAATAACGTCACCATCAGAATTGAAGCGCTTAACCTTGAATGTAGAAGCAGTCCACGTGCCATTCTCATACCTAGCATTACCACCTAAAGATTTTGCAACACTGCTACCTAGAGCATGAAGCTGATTACCCGTTACGGCATCCGTGGAACCAGCATTAATCGAACCATCTAAAAGAGATGTAAGCTTGCTATTACTTTTGCCATCTTTCTCTCCATGCGTCGCTACAAAGGCACCTTTAGACTTATCCCACAACAACGCGTCAGCTTGAGCAGTGCTAATCTCATTGGTAATCTCTTTATGTAAATCCGTGAAAGAAGTTCCTACACCGGCAAACGCTGAAGCCACATCTGTATAGCTCTCCTCACTCTCAGTTCCATCAGATTTTACTGTTTTAACCGTGAACTTAGGTTTGCTCCATTTGCCATCCTCATACTTAGCTCCTCCACCTAAAGACTTCGCAACACTACTACCTAGTGCATGAAGCTGGTTACCCGCTACAGCATCCGTTGACGTTCTACTAATGTCTCCATTTTTAAGAGACGTTATCTTGCTACTTGTATTCTCTTCACCATGCGTCGCTACAAAGGCATTCGCGGTTTGGCTCCAGATTAAAGAATCACTCTTTTCACCAGCAATTTCTTTGCTAATCTCATTTTTAATATTCGTGATAGAATCACCAACACCGGCAAAGGCAGACGCGACACTGTCATAAGTCGAGTCAATAACGTCACCATCAGAATTGAAGCGCTTAACCTTGAATGTAGAAGCAGTCCACGTGCCATTCTCATACCTAGCATTACCACCTAAAGATTTTGCAACACTGCTACCTAGAGCATGAAGCTGATTACCCGTTACGGCATCCGTGGAACCAGCATTAATCGAACCATCTAAAAGAGATGTAAGCTTGCTATTACTTTTGCTATCTTTCTCTCCATGCGTCGCTACAAAAGCATGTGCAGTATCGCTCCAATGCAAGGAATCACTCTTTGCTTCAGCAATATCTTTGCTAAGTTCATTCTTAATATTCGTGATAGAATTATTCATATTTACGAAAGAAGTTCCTACACCAGCAAACGCTGTTGCTACATCATGATACTCTTTATCTTCTGTTTTGCCATCTTCTTTCACGCTCTTAACCGTGAATGTAGGTACACTCCAAGTTCCATCCGCATAACTAGCATTACCACCTAAAGATTTTGCAACCCCAGTGCCTAACGTATAAAGCTGGGAACCATTAACGGCATCGGTTGACGTTTTTGAGAGCTCACCAGGAGAAACATCCAAAAGACGCCGTGTCTCACCTTTACTATTCCGAATAGTTATTTGAGTTAATGGTGAGGTAGGAGCAACAGTTACCATACTTGCATCATCCGCTCGGGCTAGTTCACGAGATAAGCTTCTTAAAAGAGAAAAGCTGCCTGTGTTTTCATGCCTATCATCACTTTGATATGGATTATCTTGTTTTCCCCCAATAGCATGGGGTTCCTTTATCTCAACAATCTGATGATTTAAACTTGTGGAAACACTCTTCACGCCAGAAAATGCATCCGCAACACTTTTATAACCTTCTACATTCTTATAACCTTCCGTACCTGCAAATGCAGTATCAAAAGCAGCTTTAGTCTGAAACTTAATATTAAGACTTAAGTTCTTGGGGGCATCCTCCCCCTCCACAAATGCAGAGCCACTATCTCTATACAATTTACTGCCAACTACATAGGCTGGCGGTATACCTTTAAGCGCATTTGTACCACCACTAAAGTCGTTTGATATGTTATTTAAAATCTGAGTAGCAGCAGCAACAGGAGAAACATTTGATAAAAATATAATCACTGAAGCCAATGAAAGCGCTTTAATAAAAAGCCGTCGATAAAACGAGCAAGAATCTTTACAATCATTCACCACTAGCGCTTTTGGTGTGGTATATAATTTTTTCATAACAAATTCTCCAAATAGGAAAGACATATTTAGAACATTAAAAAGTCATATTTCAGTGTTAGGAGTGATTAACGACGTGATTTTTTTTGTTCTTTATAAAGTTTGAGTTTGCCGCAGAGGCGAACAGAAGTAATTAGAAGTCTAGCAAGGTTGCAATCAATCTTGATAAACGATGTGGTTAATGGGTTTTTTATTTTTTCCGCCTTTAAGAAGGGTGCTTTTTTTGCAACAAAACTCCTGGATGAGGGTGAAAAACAGGTATGAAGAAGACATACTTGCACCCTATTGTTAGGTCTGCGGTTTATAGTTTTAAAAGTAAAAGAGTTCATTTTATATGATTAAGAAGCTGTAAGGTATTATTAGGGGAAAAGTTTAAGTTGTTGGCTGAATGATTTAGAGTACTTGTTGTGAAATCATTACGCTTTTATCGCGGGGATAAGCGGCATACTCTTAAGCTTTAGAGTAAAATGAGGATGATTGTGTGTGTTGTTCATAATCAACTGCCCCCCCTTACGAGCATTTTTCTGTTTTTGCCAAAATGAGTCTTACTAAAGAATATTCTGTGATGTTATAGACTATTGAGTGAAATAGCAAGAAGAAAATGAATTTAATTATTTTTACAGAATGAGTCTTTCCGATTTATATAACCGTGAAATATCCTTATAACTTTAAAACTCATAGATTCCATGCACTATAGACTTGTCTAGAGATTCTGTTTCATAGTTTTATTTAAGTGTCCCATTTTGATCAAAATGAGTCTTACTAATAATTGCTGCTGTTGCGTGCCTCATGATTGCTACTGCTATGTACAGAGCAAATAAATAAAATAATAAAATAGGATTTTTAAACGTATCCCCCAATGGATATTTTCCATCAATGAAATTATAGAACGTACAGTTTTAAAATACTGCGCAATTACGCACTGAGAGTACTACTCTGTATTTGTAAAATTTTTGTTAAAGTGCTTTACTTCTTACTAAAATCAATCTCACTAAGATTATTACTATAGAATACATTGGTATAAGACTTTAATTATTATAAGACTTTATAAATATACTACTCTATGGCCTTCTCTGTAAAATATTACTTCTCTATAATATAAAATTTCGCCCCTGCCTAAGAAGACAAGGGCGAAACTTCGCTTAAATTGTAGTTTTTCATATTCTCTGGTGTTATTTTAATTTCAGAGTTATTCCACCACCTACACCCCACTGACCGCCAGCACTGGTTGCTGATAGATTAGAACGAATCTTGCCATCTTCAGATGTATAACCTGCACCAATCGCAAAGGCAGATTGTCCACGCCAAAAACCGCCACCAAATGAAACACTCACAGATCCTGGGTCATCGAAGTAACGTAAGTTAGAGACTGCCAAACCAATCGCTGCTGCTTGCCTTGCCTCTTTGCGCACATTCGTAATATCATAACTTAGTGCGTCAAACTTCATATCGGTATAGGATTTTGCCTCGTTAATACCATTATTGACTTGATCGTTCGTATACTTTTTCGCACTTTCAAGAGTAATCTCCATCTGCTGCGCGGTATGATCGTATAACTGACCACCATTCACTGCGTCCTTAGAGCCATGTTCAATTTTTCCATCTTTAACATTAGTAATCAAAACAGGCTCACTGTCATCGACACCTTTTAGAGTGATGCTACTGATTTTCTTTCCGCTATCATCGGTATCATAGCTAACCGCAACATTCACCTTGTTTTCAACTTCTGTTACCCTGTCTGTAACGCTGTCTACCTTTTTTTCAACGCCTGTTACCCTGTCTGTAACGCTGTCTACCTTTTTTTCAACGCCTGTTACCCTGTTACTCATCTGTGAAAACTGATTGTCAGTCACCTCATAAGTTGACTTTTCTAAAATTTCACTAGGAGCAACAGTTACCGTGGTTGAATTATCCGCCTCATCTATGGCGCTTTCTTCCTCATCTATGGCAAGAGGTAAGCTTCTTAGAAAACGTGCGCTTCTCATAAAAGGAAAGCCTTTTGAAATAACATCCGAAGGATCACCATTTTGTGGTTTACCCTCTGTTTCACCAATACCGTTCATAACCCGCTCATTTAAACCTGCCAAAGCACTATTAACGCCAGCAAATGCATCTGCAACATTAGTATATTTTTTCTCAGTTTCCTTACCATTCTTATCAAAGGCTTTAACTGTGAAAGTCGGAGCACTCCAATTTCCACCTTTATATCCAGAACCACCACCGAAATAAGTAGCAATCTGGTTGTTTATCGAATAGAGCTGAGAACCAGTTATAGCATCAGTCGACGTTTCTGAAATCTCACCAGCAGCAATATCAAAAAGACGCCGGCTTTCACCTTCACTACTCATAAAACTTACTTGTTTTAATGGTGATTTAGGAGCAACAGTTATCGTAGTTGGAACCTTCACATTACCTAAAGCACTAGGTAAGCTTCTCATAAAAGGAAAGCCTTCTGAAATAATATCATTCAAATCACCGTCTTGATGGGTGTGTTCCTTTTCTTCAATACCAGGCTTATTCTTTATCTTAACAATCTCCTCATTCAAACTTGTGAAAGCACTATTAACGCCAGAAAACGCATCTGCAACATTAGTATAGTTTTTCTCAGTTGCATTACCATCCTTATCAAAGGCTTTAACTGTAAATGTAGGAGGTGACCATTTTCCATCTTTATAGCCAGCACCACCGCCAAAATAACTTGCAAATGCTTGAGCCATCAAATAAATTTGACCACCATTTACTGCTTCGGTCGATGTTGCCGTAAATGCACCCCCTTTAACACCAGAGATAACTCGTGGAAAATTAATACCGTTTGTAATATCTATTCTATCACCACCCTTGTCTCCGCCAATCGTAATAAGCCCAGCGCTATTTTGCTTAACAAAACTATCACCTGTCACACTTTCGATCTTTTGATTAAGATTCGTAAAAGAACTACTTACACCAGAAAGCGCATCCCCAACATTCTTATAGTTCTTTTCAGTCCCACTACCATTTTTATCAAAAACCTTAACTGTAAAAGTAGGAGCATTCCAGTTTCCATCTTTATCATATCCAGCATTATCACTAAAATAGCTAGCAACTACATTGCTCATGGCATAAAATTGAGAGCCATTTATCGCATCAGTCGATGTTGCTGTAATCGAACCAGCCTTAACACCCGCAAGAGTCCGTGCCACATTATCAACATTTGCTATATTTACCTGGACCCCTCTTACTTTTCCACCAATGGTAATAAGGCCGGTATCATCTTGCTTAACAAGATCATCACCTGTCCCATTAATGACTATATTCTCAATCTTTTTATCAAGATTTGTGAAAGAACCACTTACGCCAGTAAAGGCATCCGCAACATTAGTATACTTCTTTTCAGCTCCATTACCATCCTTATCAAAGACCTTAACTGTAAAAGTAGGAGCACTCCAGTTTCCATCTTTATAGCCAGCACCACCGCCAAAATATTCAGCAAATGCCTGATTTATTGAATAAAGTTGAGAACCATTTACTGCTTCGGTCGACGTTGCTGTAATCGAACCAGCCCTAACACCCGAAAGAGTCCGAACTGCATTATCAACGTTTGCAATGCTTACCTTAGTTCCACTTACTTCTCCACCAATGCTAATAAGTCCTGTATCATCTTGCTTAACAAGACTATTACTTGCTACCTTAATATTTTCAATCTTTGCATCGAGATTCGTGAAAGAACTACTTACGCCAGTAAAGGCATCCGCAACATTCTTATAATCCTTTTCAGCTCCATTACCATTTTTATCAAAGACCTTAACTGTAAAAGTAGGAGCTATCCAGTTTCCTTTTCTATCGTATCCAGCACCACCGCCAAAAGAGATCGCAGTACTGATGCCTTGGGAAAAAAGCTGAGAACCATTGACTGCATCATACGAGATTGGCGAAACCCAACCATCAGCAACACCAGTAAGAGTCCTCAATCCATGAGAGCTATTTGCGATAGTTATTCTATTACCACCTACGTCCGCACCAATTGTAATAAGTCCTGATGCATCTTGCTTAACAAGCTTATCATACCTGGTTTCAGCGACATAACTCTGCAAACCATACAACGCAGAACCAACATCTCTATATATTTTACCGTTAATTATATAGGTTGGCGCAATACTTTTACGTATATTTGTACCTCCGCCAAAATACTGTTCTACATTACCCCAAAGATCACAAGCAAAAACAGGAGAAGCATTTGATAAAAAGGCAGCTACTGACACTAATGAAAGCGTTTTTATAAAAGGTAATCGATAAGACGAGCAAGAATTTTTTAAATTACTCACGGCTAGCGTGTGTGGTGTGGTATATATTTTTTTCATAATAAATCCTCTAAGTAAAAAAAGATATTTAAAACATCAAAAAGACATATTCCGGTGCTATTAAGCTCCAGATGTTGTTTTTTCTTGTTTTATAAAAGATTAGGGTTGTCATAATGCGGAAGAGGACTATCTAAGATATCAATGAGATAGAAGTCGACGTTGATCGATAGTCCAATTAATAAGGTTTTTATTTACCCTCTTTAAGGAGGGGTGTTTTTCTTTAGCAGGGCCTTTAAATTTAAAGGTGAAGAAAGGTGAAAGAGGTATAGAAAAAGCATGTTTGCGTACTATTATTAGGTGTTGTATGTTTAAGAGGCAATAAAGGATGTTTATTGCGGAAGGGATTTAGGTTGTTTGTTGAATAATTTAGAGCGTTTTTTGTAGGGTTATTGCGCTTTTGTCGTGAAAATAAGCGAGATGCCCCTGAGTTTTATATTTGTATCTCTTAAAGCTTTTTGAGATTAGACGATTGTGGTTTTGTGATTTTGCCATAACTTACCGCACCCCGCTTTGCGAGAAGATTTCTAGTTTCCTTTAATTAATTTTTCGCATTTTATACAAATATTAAAAAATAGCAAGAAAAAAAATGAAACTTTTTATTTCTTTAAGAATACCCCTTGTGGATATTTCTATTATAAAATTATAAACTGTATAGTTTTAAAATATTGTGCGATTACACGTACTCTATTAATTTATATGAAAAAATCACTCTGCATTTGTAATTTTTTTGTTAAAATGCTTTATTGTAACTAAAATTAGTCCCACCAAGATTATTATTATAGAACTTTACAAGTACACTACTCTATGAATTCTTGGGTAAAATGTCCCTTCTTATAAAAATTCTATCCTTGTCTTATGAGACAAGAAGGAAAAAGCCTCTTAAAAAGAAATATTGATTACTCAAATAATCCCTTTTGGAGATGATAAATGATTTTATCATAAAAATTTTACAATAAAAAATATATTTTACTCAAAATACGCCCTTATCTTCTATTGCTATTCATTTATGATGAGAATAACTTTCCTTCTCTTTAAATGGCACATGTAACGCATTTGATAAGAGAAGGAAAATCTATTTCGAATTTTCTATTGTTAATTCAGTGTTACCCTAAATCCAGCACCTACACCCCAATGTCCCCCAGCACTCGTTGCAGATACGTTAGAGCGAAATCTTCCATTTTCAGACATATAACCAGCTCCAATAGCAAGTGCAGATTGACTGCGCCATACACCCGTACCAAGTGAAAAACTTAATTTTCCCGGTGTATCGTCATAGCTTAAATTAGATACTGCTAGACCAATAGCAGCAGCTTGTCTTGCTTCTTTCCGAACATCCTGAATAGCATAATTCAATGTCTCAAACTTTATATCCGTATAGGATTTCGACTCGTTAACAGCATCATTGACAAGACTACTAACTTTCTCATCCGTATACTTATTGGCATCTTCAAGAACTATCTTCATCTGCTCTTCAGTATAATCATGCAACTGACCACCATTAACAGCTTGCTGAGAACCTGCTTCAATCTTGCCTGCCGCTACATTGTCTA
>NZ_JBHILT010000221.1:0-672 GCF_042193405.1 Bartonella sp. TT110JLCBS | reverse complement strand
ATGTCACCGTTCCGGTGAATTTCTTCAAAGGTGATTTCCCATTCGTTGTGACATTCAATTCCGTTAAAGGTGACCATTGGGAACAATGCACCCTTTAAGCCCTGTTCCTTGGCGTTGACAAAGGCGCCGTCCAGTTGCTTGTAACGGTACATCAGTAAGTTACGAGCAACTTCTGGGTTCGCAACCCCGAGGTAAACTGGGATACAGTAAGCTTCAGTGTCCCAATAAGTAGCACCACCGTACTTTTCACCAGTGAAGCCTTTTGGACTGATGTTCAGCCGATAATCATTACCGTAGTAAGTGGAGAAGAGTTGGAAGAGGTTAAACCGAATCCCTTGTTGGGCCCTTCATCACCATCAATCTCAACATCCGACTTGGTCCACCGGTCAGCCCATTCTTGAACATGGGGAGCAAGTAAATCATCAAAGCTTTGGCTGTCAAACTGGTCACTTAATTCATCCAGGTGCTTTTCAATTGCCGCTTCAGAATCAAAGTCACGTGAAGTGACCACTACCGTCCGCTTTTCGAAGTTGATTTCCTTACCCGCAGCAACGGTCCCGGCAAAGGTGTTGTAAGCATTCTTCTCGTCAGTACCATCGCCTTGGTGGTCAAGGTCAGTCTTGGTCGTCGTTTGCATTCCAACAGTGAATTGTGGAGTACCAAAATCATTTT
>NZ_JBHILT010000220.1:0-676 GCF_042193405.1 Bartonella sp. TT110JLCBS | reverse complement strand
AATTCTCAACCACTTGGTTGATATCAATAACCCTACTCCTCGCAGACGAGGCTATTTTCTCTGCATTTTCTGCCTGATTGCGCGCTTGCGTCGCATCATGTCTTGCATAACCAGCAGACTCCTTGGCTTCCTTGGCTATTTTTTGTGCCTCTTCCGCTTCTTCCTCTAAAGACGCGGCTTTCTTACCCGCTGTTTCGGCTGCCCTCTGCGCCTCTCCTGCTATATATTTTGCATTACTAGCTATTTCCTTGGCTTTTTCTACTTCATTCTTGGCTTCATACGCTCGGTCATCGGCTTTCTCTGCTATTTTCTTGGCTTCTTCACCTGCCATTTCTGCTAATCTTGCTATAGTCTTAGCGTTATTGGCTGCTTCATTCGCGTCGTAAGCTTTACTCCACGCTTCATTTGCTGTGCTTTTTGCCTTTTCCGCCTCACTACGAGCTTGCCCAGCATCATGGTTGGCATAACCTGCTGTCTGTTTGGCTTCTTTCGCTATCTTTTCAGCTTCACCCGCTACTGTCTCTACCTGTGATGCCTTCTTTTGTGCACCATCAGCTACCTTCTTTGCCTCGTCCGCTGTCGACTTCGCACTATTGGCTAATTGTTTTAGACCATCCAAAGCACCTTTCGTTTCTTCTGCTACCTTCTCTGCTGCTTCCGCTTTACTCTTTGCTGC
>NZ_JBHILT010000219.1:0-677 GCF_042193405.1 Bartonella sp. TT110JLCBS | reverse complement strand
ATTATTTTCAAAACATTAACATTAATCAAAGACATTCATTTCTCTATGTAGAGTGTAATACATCAAAAAATTTGAAAAAATGAGAGGAATTTACTGAAATAAAAATCCAAGATGGCGGCCATAAGAAAAAACTAATTTGGGAGGCATAGGGCTTTTAATAAAGGTGTTACAAAAAAATAAAATTAACTATTGTATGCAACGCCTAAAAGTGTCTTAACGAAGTGCTATTTTCGTTGGGATTGCAGCAACATTAACCTCAAAGAAAAATTAAAAGAAAATTGGTTTTTTCGATCTTTTCAAAATATCTCAAAAACGGAAAGTCGTAATCCATATCGGAAAAATGGATGTTATTCAGCATCGAAATACGCAACTTCGGCCCCATTTAACCGTCTTTGTATCTCTTAACCGTTTCCAAGATCCCAATGGTGAGCATCGAATTTGTAACAGCCTGTATAGTATATTTAAGACGACTTGACTTTTTCATTTAAACCATCAACCACGTTCGAGATTGATACACTTTGAAGGACCAAATTCCAATTAAACTACTTAAAAAACTAACCTGTGGAACGTGCAGCTTCCATTTTTTTCCGGACATATGTCTGACTCGCAGGATCATCTCCAACAAGTATCGCAACAATGGAAGGCGGTCGATGTCCATCTTTCATCCATTTCTCTAT
>NZ_JBHILT010000218.1:0-679 GCF_042193405.1 Bartonella sp. TT110JLCBS | reverse complement strand
GTTACGCCTTTAAAAAATAACGATAAATAATTAAAATATTTATTTCGTATATAAATTATTATTTATGTAAACTTTGGCATTTTTAGATTATTTAACGTTTTATTGAGTTCAAACTCAAACAAAGAGCTTTTTTCTTCGTTTAGCTTTATTTTCTGATTTTTTTCTAAGTTTAAACTATTTATTTCTTCTTGATCAGCTTGTTTCAATAAAGCAAATAAAGAACGCTCTAGATACAATTCTCCCTTTTTTTCTTTATCAATCATGCCGCGGAGATATCCCCCTGGTGATTTTACAAGTCCTCTAGCATATTTTTCAAAAATGATAGCAATAGCCAGAGCTGTTTTTTTAAGCCCCATGATTTTTGTAGCTTGTTCAGCGGCATGTTCTGAAACTTTAATCATTCTGTACATAGGATACATAGAACGTATCAAATCGCTTTCTGTTTGGAGACTACATTCAGAAAACAAGGCGGCATTCGGCAAAGCCTTTTCTAGTATCTCCGGCTTAATTTGAGGCAATGTACTACCGTTTGAGGGAAGTGATGTTTCGGTTTTGACGTTTACTATATTTTCATAAGCCATTTTATTGTGACCGGAGGTCACATTAACGATTTGAGTGTGTTCAGATAACTCTGAACACTCATTTTTGTTACAATTACAATTATAGTTAGGGGTTGTAT
>NZ_JBHILT010000217.1:0-681 GCF_042193405.1 Bartonella sp. TT110JLCBS | reverse complement strand
CTCAAAAAACCAATATTAACTTCACTTGTAACAATTTCCATATCAAAGCTATCGAGATTCGCCTTCCATTTCTTATTGGCATTATATCGGACAATTTATGGACATTCACAAATACCTTCAGATTCACATTCAAAATTCGTTCCAATTTAGCATATACAACACATGTTATCCATCACTATTCCTACGAGTAATTTCCACTTGTAACAATATAATCATATCAAACCATGGATTTCAGCTCAACAATAATTATAGTCACTAACATACACCCATCGATAGATTTACAAAATCAAGCTATATTCCAATTCCATATACCTCTATCAAAATACCATACATCAAACCCTCAAAGATCCTCGAGTGGTTAGATCATCCAAAGTTCACACATTACCCTAGACAAGTTTTGACATCATACACCTTAAGATTCCTCAAAAAGTATGCATCATTGAAATCCATTATTCTTCCCTCATTGACTTAATGACATAATCAAATATTCCCCAAATCACAACACAGATAATCAATTCAAGTATGCCAAATAACCTCAATGCAATTGTTGTGATACTTGACCATTTTCCATCAATCAAGAAGATATAAATCCCATCATCCTCGAATTCAATCATCACTAATCAAAACATAATAAACTTTCCAAAGAGAAATAAGATGATAAGCCCAAGGTCTTTCTCAAGC
>NZ_JBHILT010000216.1:313-681 GCF_042193405.1 Bartonella sp. TT110JLCBS | reverse complement strand
TCATTTTTTATTTATCGCGAATGAGGGAACGATATAGAGCACGTTCTGTCTTGGATATCTTAGCCAAAAAATTCAATCTTTGCGTCTCTGAAAAACGAAAAAAGCCAATGCAATAAAAAGCTTTAAGTGTTTTATTGGGATAGTTAGAGGAAGTGTGTTCTAAAATAATGTTTATAGGATTTACTACATTTGGTTGCATAGCTTGAATAGTCAGTAAAATTGTAAGTTCATTCTTACTTTCGACATTAAATAGATCAAATGTGCTCTCTGGTTCCGGTTTTAACTTAGGGTGCATTAAGTTGATGTGTTTAGGTTTTATAGGAATATTGATGCTTGGTTCTCTAATAATTCCGGGATTTGGATTGGGA
>NZ_JBHILT010000216.1:0-287 GCF_042193405.1 Bartonella sp. TT110JLCBS | reverse complement strand
TTCGACAAATTGAAACGGACTTTTGGGATCTAGCCAAATATTATTTATCTTAATTGCTTGTTTTGTGGGATTGTAGGAGGTTAAATCTACTTTGAATGTGGGATTTTCATTTGGATCGTAAGGTACGTTTGCTAGTGTTTTTGTATAATTAATTTGTAATTTAGGTCCTAGAGCTCGTTGTTTGTTTTTTCTGTATCCTGTCCAAACTGAAACACCAGCATGAATAGTTGTAGCAGTGATAGAGATTATAGAAAAGTATTCAAATATCGTTAACATTCTTTCCCCCC
>NZ_JBHILT010000215.1:0-687 GCF_042193405.1 Bartonella sp. TT110JLCBS | reverse complement strand
CCTCGGCAGCTTGATTATCACCTTAATGGCATTGGCCGAAGGTGGCATCATGATGGCCCTTGGCTTGACGGTCATTCACGTTCCGTCATTCTTTACGACCCTAGTGCTCTTCGGACTAGCGTCGATGGCGGTTGTCATGTTCCTGTCGATGACCTTTGATAACCCTGGACGGTTCGTTGCGATGGTTCTGCTGATGTTGCAACTTGGTGGTTCCGGTGGGACCTTCCCAATGGAAGTTACCATGAAGTTCTACAACGTCATCCACTACGCACTCCCAATGACTTACTCCATCCTGGGGTTGCGGAACGGCATTAGTGGTGGTCTTGGCGCTCATTACGTTGCCTTCTGTAACAGCGTCCTGGCTGGAATTGCCATTGTCTTCTACCTGCTCTTGATTGCATCCATGTACTGGCTTCAACACCATCACTTTGCTGGTAAGTCAGAATTGGATAACAACCAAGAACTCTTAGGTGACGAAAAGGATGATGACGGGATGCACTTGCAAGACCGTGATCAAACAATCTAAAGAATTAGAAAAGGATCTAGTGAATATTCACTAGATCCTTATTTTTATACACTAATTTGTAATTTCTTTGAATAAATTTTGGAAAAACACTTGCATTTATTCAAAACCGGGGATATTATATACACATAATTTGAATATAAATACGCAAACGGGGGATAAAT
>NZ_JBHILT010000214.1:0-687 GCF_042193405.1 Bartonella sp. TT110JLCBS | reverse complement strand
ATCGTTTTTAAGCCCTTTAAATGGCTCTTGGAGCGCTTTTAATTTATTCCCTATGGATTCCACCATTCTTTGCATCTTTGTCGCTCTATGGGCATTTTCGTGGCTTTTAGAGGCTATTGCGATTGTACTTGCAAATTTTTCGTTTACTTCTTTGCTTAATCGACTAGCAACACACTCGGAAGTTTCAAATGCTGTTGCTAATCCAATTTTCTCAAGAAATCCTCTTGGTTTTAACTTTTTTGGTTCTATTTTTTCTGGATCAATGGCGATATATGACTCGATTTCTTTTCCGATAATTCCGTAATGCCGTTTAACGGCTTGGTGTTGTGCTTTACTCCCCTGTATACCTCTCTCTAAACCAAGGTTTTGCATGATTTCAGCAAAGGTTGTTTGATCGTTTGTCATTTTGGTTCGATTTCCAATGAACTCTTTTGCGGATAATCTACCATCTTGTGTTAAAGGCACCACGAAGGCGCTTAAATGGGGGCTAATTTCGTCTCTATGGACAACAGCTGCGATTATGCGGTTTTGTCCGTATTTTTCTACTAACCACTGTTTTGATCGCTTGAAGAACTCTTTTTGCTGTTCTGGAGTAGTTGTTACCCACCATTCTGGACTAGCTGTCATGACATATTCGACAGCTAATACAGCATCTTTCCGTCGTTTTTCTGGTAATAAATCACGCAT
>NZ_JBHILT010000213.1:0-689 GCF_042193405.1 Bartonella sp. TT110JLCBS | reverse complement strand
AAATAGCAACGCCATGTTGATCAAAGAATTGCAGACTTTTTGTAGGTTTTCCAAGAATAACGACATCATATTCAAAACCGAACTTCCATTGTTTTGTAAAAATACGCAAATCAATTTCACCAAGTGTGATAGGAATATGTTCGTTTTGAACAATTTTTTCAAAGCGTCCCGTTATTTCGTGAACAGCATATTCATTGCGAGTTAAGACCATGACGGTTCCAAGTCGAGGTGCATTTTCCAAGAGAGTAGCAACATCGGTTTGTAGCCTTTTTGCTTTTCCAATGGTACAATAAGCCGCAATAAGCTCCGCTTCAGATATACCAATCGAAACCGCAAAATCGCGTTTTCGCATTTCTTTTTTTTCTTCACTCAAACGAAGAATCATTTCAGCTGTATGTGTCATGAATTTACCTTATGTTACTTAACTCAAAAACTAACTTTCAAATTTTACAATTCCAAGGCAATAAATTAAATTCTTTTAAGAGTTCAATCTATCACAAAATAACACTCTATCGCCAACAGCTGAGCAATCAAAAAACGATAAAACAGAAAGAATTAAAACTTTTCTACCAAATCTTTGTAATTTTAAAGATGTTGAAAATAGAAACACAATAATTAATCCTTTTATCAATACGATTTTATTGACCGAATAATTAACAGAAGTGACTAAAACTTTTGTACAAACGACA
>NZ_JBHILT010000025.1:0-10550 GCF_042193405.1 Bartonella sp. TT110JLCBS | reverse complement strand
CCAACTCAATGATTGATCATCTCAAATTGCGATTTTGAGCAGAAAAGAAAAAGAGGCTTTAAATGATCTTTGAAAGGCCTTTGAAGACCCTTTGAGAACCCCTTAAAAACTCTTTGAAAAAAATAAATTGGTACAAAACCTAGTGGCAAAATATACAAAAACCGCTGGCAAGCTACAGAGGGGGTAGGAATGCTATATTTATATAAAATCAATAGATTATATAGAAGTTCGGGAATTTTGATTCCGTTGATTCTTTTAACTTATTTTCTGCCTATCCCGAACCTTTTTAGAGCTTATTCTCGATCATTTAGTTCTAAATTTATCTTTTATTTTCTCTTCTTTCAGATATTAAGAAAGATGGCTGTGAGAGAAGGAATTGTGTTAGAGATCTGCTAAGGTTATTGTGTTTCAAAGGTTGCTTTTTAACACCTTTTGAACTATATTACCACCTTATTGTAAGGTAGGAGTATAGTCATGGCTACAACTGTTAAACTGTCTGATGATCTCATTAATGAGGCTAAGCGTTACGCGTCTGTTTATAGCCGCTCGGTTCCTAAGCAAATTGAATATTGGTCGCGTATGGGCAAAATAGCCGAAGAAAATCCAGCTCTCTCCTTTCAATTTATTCAAGCAATCTTACTTGGACAACAAGAAAATGCAGATGGCGATGTAACAGCATTCGAATTTGGCTGAATCTATGCAAGTTTTACAAACCCATTCATTTAAAAAAACTGTCAAAAAACCGCATGCCAACCAAAAAAAAGATCTAGACCAAGCTGTTCGCGTCATTATGAAAACGCCCACCATTGGTCAAGCCAAAACAGGTGATCTTTCTGGTTTTTTTGTCTATAAATTTAAAATGGCCAAGCAATTGACGCTGCTTGCTTACAGCTATGAAGATCACACGATTACTTTGACCTTGTTAGCACTTGGCTCTCATGAAAATTTTTACCGAGATCTTAAAGCATAATATATTTTACAACTTGATAGAGGCACACAGCATTAATTTTACTAAAGTTCTCCAGTGCTAAAGGTATTAAACCAAAATTTATAGATATGATCAAGCTATATTGGGCACCTAATTGCGGCATAATATTTTTAGCTAAACCGATTGGAGGACTTTGCAGCAAAGGAGTACTGCACTCATCTGCTATTACATACCTATAACTTGAGTTAAAAACAAAGCTCTTCCGTACACCCCAACAAATGGCTTTGTCATGATAGAACTTTACTAGATTAGAGGTAAGTCAGTAGCATCTGTTATAAATTTAACGCTTCGCACTTTCCTCGGTAAATTCAAGCCGCAAAATACTAAATACAACTAAGTCCTATAGCTCAATGCGCACATAATCATGCATGGTGTTTCTACGCTCAACAAGTTACACCTCAGTTCTCTTGCGCAAATACGAATAAGAAGGGTTTAATTTGCTAATTTTAGCTCAGTCTTAAGTACAACGTCTGGAAAGGCTACACGTGCCTGCTGCATCAACGTAATATTAATGCCATAGAAAAATCCCTTACTATCTGCTATAGCTTCATAAGGATTGCCTATAATGTAAAAAATGAAAAATAATATAAAATAAATTTACAAAAATGATTGACTAGGATATTAAAGCACGATAACGATTCATGCAATGCAAATCCGCAAGAGGAGATAAGGTATTGCATTTTAATTGAAGGTTTAGTCTTTAAGGAAAGTAAAAGCCTTATCCAACTAAGGCTCCGTGGGGAGGGGGCCATTACATGCAAGAACAAACATTTGTAAATTATAAGAAAAATGCTTATGAATTGGGCGTGGAGCGTTTACGCTCTATGGAATTGGTCGAGACCCCTTCAATTCTTGAAGAAATGGCCGATGTTGCCCCTGATCTCGCAAAATTCATCATCTCTTTTGTGTATGGAGAAATTTATGAGCGACCTCACTTAACAAGCCGTATTCGGCAGCTTGCCACCGTTGCCATCTTTGCAACTCTCGGTAATGCAAGACGGCAACTCAAATTCCACCTTACCAGTGCTCTTAATTTTGGGTGTAGTCCTGCTGAGCTGATTGAAGTAATGATACAGTTGGCACTTTATGCAGGGTTTCCAGCAGCCTTAAATAGTGTTTTTGCTGCAAAAGAGGTCTTTGATGAAAAGCAACTAGACTTCATATCTAGTTGCAGCTCGCCATTAGTATGCGAGGATCGCTACGAATCTGGACTGAAGGCACTAGAACATATTGATGGCCCCGATGGACAAATGATTATTAAGACACTGGGTAGCATTGCTCCAGACTTAGCTCGTTTTGTTGTTGAGTTTGGGTTTGGTGATATCTACACACGGCCTATCCTCAACTTCTTTGAACGGGAAATTATAACGGTGGCAGCGTTAGGAACGTTAGGAACTGCGATTCCACAGCTGAAGCTGCATATACAGGGTCTGCTTAATGTAGGTGGCACGCCCGAACAGGTGATTGAATTAGCAATTCACATTGCTCCTTATGCAGGCTTTCCTGCAGCGATTAATGTCGTTGAAATTGCTAAAGAAGTTTTTGCCTCACGCAAGGAGACATAGAGAAATTTATTTGCCAGCAACATCATTATTATCAAAAGCGTGATACTTACGAATTTAATTTTTTTTGAAGGGAGAAATTAATAATGAGCCTTGCGTATGCATTCTTCGATGTAGATGGCACCCTTATTCGGAGCAAGAGTATGCTCGCTTTCCACGATTTCTGGTATAAATCTTGGCTAGGTTTTTCAACCAACGCTCACCAAGAGGAATATGCAGATACTACTGCTATTTTACGTGCACACCATGATAACCAGAGTCCGCGCAGCGTAATAAACCGTCGCTTTTATGAATTTTTTGCCGGACGTGCTGTAGCAGAAGTAACAAGATGTGCAGAAACTTGGGCAAAGCGCGCGTTGATTAATCCTACTTTCTTAATCCAAGAAGTAGTAACAGAACTAAAATCCCATCATAGCCAAAAAATTGAGCCGGTCTTAGTATCCGGCTCTTTTATAGAAATTCTAGCCCCCATTGCAGAACATCTAGGTGTACCTTACATCTTGGCCACAAAACTATTGCATGATGGGCAAAAATATAATGGCCGTTTCGTCCCTCCGCAAACGATCGGCGTTGGAAAAGCGCTTGCGATTCAGGATTTTATTGAAAAACATGGTGGTGACCTTAAGAACTGCTGGGCCTACGGTGATGATATTTCCGATGAGCATATGCTGAAGCTTGTAGGTCATCCTGTCGCTGTTATTGGCGATCCTTTGCTTGAGGCGTATGCTCACAAGCATGGTTGGCGCTGTTTAAATCTACCTAAAGAATCACAAACTCTAGCATTCTCCTCTAAAAAGGTATTTCCTTTTAATGAGACGTCTTTACATGAAATATCAGTTCTTTAGTTATTCAACCTAATCACAATAAACTTTAAGGCTATCTTATTATTTAAACAATTTAATAATACTCAATACATTAAACATAATACAGTAATACATAATGCATGGCTAAAAATAAACTAGCTGAATATTAATGATTACAACTTCAGGTATAGAAAATGCTAAACGAAATGATAAAAAACACGACCGGAATTTACTCACAACAACAGAAACGTATTTTAGTCACAGGAGGCGCTCGCGGCATCGGTAAAGCAATTGTTCTAAACTTATTGAAAAATGGTCATAAGGTAGCAAGTGCAGACATCATTGACATAGAACTACCAACCTCCATCGATACGGCAAGCTTATGTAAATTGATTGTTGATATCCGCGATAAAGAAGCCATTGACTCTTCTGTCCATAAGGTTATCTCAGAATTTGGTGGTCTTGATGTCTTAGTTAATGTAGCAGGCATTTGTTATAGTGGCGATCCAGAAACAATTGATGCTCAAGAATGTGCTGAAACATTTGATGTGAATATTAAAGGAATGTTCTATATAACAGCTGCTACTTTACCCTATCTAAAAAAGGAAATTCGCGCCGATATTATAAATATTTCATCCATATGGGGTGTAGAATACAATCCTTCTTTAATTTCCTATTCTTCTTCTAAATTTTCTGTAGAGGGCTATACTGGTGGGTTGCGCTTATAGGGAATGCCACAAAATATTCGTGTTTGTTCAATCCAAGTTGATAAAGTTAATACGGATTTTCGTCGCAATTTTAAAGGATTCCCAGAGATACCTCCAGAGAATCTTGCCAAAATGCTTCACCCAGATGACATTGCTTCCGCGGTCAACTTTATTCTTTCCTCATCTAATACCGCACAAATTTCTTCTATACGTCTCGATGCTCCACTTTGGTATCAAGTATAAGGATCTATCCAATGAAAATCACGCCCAGAATAGCTCTTGTCTTAACCCTCGTAGGAACCTTTTTTTGGGGTTCCAATTTCCAAGCCACTAAGATAGCTTTAACGACTGTTTCTCCATGGACAGCTTCTTTTGAGCGGTTTCTCATTGCCGTAATCGCCATATTTTTAATTATGATTTTCAAAGAAGGCTTGCGGTGGCATGTTTTATCGCAAAATTTTATTTCTTATATTTTCCTAGGGATTATCGGTGTGGCAGGGTTTAATGGCGCTTTATTTGTTGGCTTGCAAACGTCAAATCCCATAACAGCCTCCCTCATCATGGCGACAACCCCTATTAGTGCTAATATTATTGAAGCTATCATGAATAAATCTTTCCCAACCTGTGAGAGGGTTATAGGGATGCTCATTAGTATGTTCGGGGTCTATTTAGTCATAACAAATGGGAGATTTTTGTCTAACCATGTTTCCTTTGCCAAAGGAGATATTATGATTCTTTTAGGTTCCATTGGTTGGGCGTTCTATACCGTGGGCACGCGGTCATTTGTCAAGAACGCAACCCCGCTTGAAACAACAAGCTGGACGATGCTCTCTGGCACCGTCGCCCTTGGCGTCCTAACCTTTTTATTCGAATCCCCTCTTCAAGAAACGATGTCTATGTCCGGCGCTAGTTTATTCGCACTCCTTTGGATGGGGGTTGCAGGATCAGTTTTAGCCTACCTATTTTGGAATATTGGAATAGCGATCCGAGGTCCGGGTAAGACGGCGATATTTTTCAATTTTGTACCTATTTCAGCCTTATTGGTGCAAATCCTGTTCGGCTTCATCCCTCAAATCATGCAAATCATAGGCGTTTTTGTTACGATTTTTGGAGTTCTAATCGGACAAGGCTATATATTCAGCTTACTAGGATCTAGAAAAGCCGTTCCCAATGCGCATAAAGAGTAATATACTTTTTAAGATGAATGGAAATTGGCGTGTTATTTTTCGCTTTATCGGAACAGATGTGGAGCTTGTTGATTATCAAGATTACCATTGATGAAAGGAATGAAAACAAATGACGCATAACCCCGCCCATTCTAGTGAAGTTCTAAAAGTAGCTTTTTTAGAAGAAATGGGGATAACAATACAAAAATTAGCGTATCATCTTCATATAACAAAATACGTATTTATTGTCAAATAATATTTTATCTTTTTTGATATTTTTTCTTATTTTTTAAATACGTTGTGTATTGATAATATCTTATGCTTATTAATTGCTTCTTTTATATTTATGTGCTTTTAAAGATATATTGTAGGTTTTATGAAACGATTGCGTTATTTTCTGAATCTATATATTTATAATATTTAGAAACGCTCTCATAATGCGTATTTTTAGCTTTATAAACTATCATTTTTTTACTAAATGAATTTTAAATTTTTTGTGAATTTTGTTTATAAGGGGCTCTAATTTAAACAACCTTAATAGCACCGCGCTCTTATAACAAATGCTTTCATTTGCATTTTTGCTTTCTCTATAGCTGTTATGTTCTTTATAGCCATGGCATCATTTTTCATTTTCATAAGAGAAACGATAAATAGGATAATTGTGATTTATTGTCTGTTATGAAAATATCTCAATAGAAACTGATCATTATAGAGATTAGCAAAATCCCTTTTAATAGACTTTTGTCAGTTGTGTCAGTTCTTTTTAGACCCTATACTATTTTTTTAAAATGATAAAAAATTAAAAGCATTATATTTCAATATGTTAGTCTTTTTAAGATACAACTTATATAGATAACACAACCTTAAATACAATTAATAATATATATTTGTCAGTTATCTGTCAGTAAATTGAACTGACAAAAGTGATTATTTTAGTGTGTCATTAAAACGTGTCTTATGAAAAGCGTATGAAAGTAAAAACTGATTACGTTATTAAAATCCCTTTTATGAATTTTAATCAGTTCTTTTGAATAGATAACCTTATGATTTAGAGAATGATTACAACGTGCTTTATAAAAATCATGTGATCCTTTAAAGCTTTTCAAAAGATATCTTGTAACTCATAAGAGATGCTATCAAGATCTTTATAGTTATGAGTTTTGGGGGTGCTTTTTGTACGTATTATTTTATTTTTTTAATCCAAAATAAAAATCATTATATTTCAATATGTTAATGTTTTAAATAAACAACCTATATTAAATACAATCAGTAAATACAATCTATAATATACATTTAAAGGGGTTTTGTAGGGGTTTTGGGGGTTTTAAGAACCTACAAAACCTATAAGCAAAATGAATATACATAACTCTCTTTAAACAAAGCTTTTGAAAACAATAAAGCTATCATTTTAGATTACGGTATAATCTTTTAAAGGCAATGTAAAAAAATCTAATTCTATTTAAGAGTGGGTTTCTTAAAAGTCTTAAAGCAATCCAAATAAGAGTATTTAAAAGTGCAAATGATTTCTTTTTAGAATAACGCATATAAATACTCCTTTTAAAGATTGTATGTAAGCAATTTATAAAAGTGATATAGAACCTATAGGTATAAGACCTTATACCCCTTGTGAGGTTAATATGCCTATCATGTGAGCATGCTTTATAAGTTATTTGGTTTCTCTTATTTCTAATTTTGGTAAGTTCTTAACAATTTTCATTGTTTCTAAACTTACAGTGATAACCCTTTGAAACAAATCCAATGGATAAGCAGGGTTGCCAATGGTTTCAACAGCATAGTGATTGGCATCATTCACAATACCACTCTTTTTATCTGTTTTTACACATTGACGCCCCATAACCGATTCAAGAGAGATATCTGTCATGATGATATTGCTATTATAAATAACAGTTGATTTATTCTTTTCCTTACTATCCTTAATTTTTGCAAATTTCATTTCAGTCACATAATAGAATTTTTCGAGATTAGAGATTTCTGTCTGTTTTGGATTACCCTTTTTAAAGGTCACAGGATAAGGCTCTACAGTTTCATAATTCACGTGCAAATGCCCCAGTTTACGCCCTACTGTCACAAATTTCCAAAAATCATCAGCATTCTTTACACACGGGATACGCGGCAATTTTTTAGAGAGGTTATTGACATAACGAGTGCGATAATCTTCTGAATGCAAAAGACCGTAAACATAATAAAACAGATCATCTTTAGTGTTTTTTCATTAGGATAAGCGGCTTTTAAATATGCTAATCCTTCATTAGTTATAGCATTACGCATTTTCTTTTTTTCTTATTTTAGTAATAAGCTATCGTCATACTATTTTTCTTATCAAGCGATAATAATGGAGTGTTTCTTGTTGTCTCTAATATGTAACAGTTCCAATAAATTTGGTATATTCTATGAATAAGAGTCTTTACTTGAAGCTCAAGATTATATTACATGCAACACCTTAAAATTAAGAAGCATATAGAGTGTATGATTGTCATTTAACAGTGTAATTGTAAAATCTTCGCAAGCGGGGGAAATGATATGGTTTGCACAACACATAAAGCAGGTGTATACAGTACAGTCTATGCTTTTCTCTCAGATGTTATAAGTATTATTCTCATCAAACAATTAAAAAATTGTTACGCGGTTGGCGATTTTTTCTGTGACGCTGATGATATGGTTCATTTGGTTGCTCATTTTGAGGACACAATGAATGCATAGATTTTTTTTCACTTTTATTTTTGCGGCTTTTTTGTGCCTTTTTTCGTTGCCGAGTTTTGCCCAAAACATTCGTGAGAAAGCGATTAATCAATCAGAGAGCATCCAACGACAACAAACGCAACAACAACGTTTTCAGCAATTACACCGTAGAAACGAAACCCGTGGGGTATTTTTGCCAGATGATGATACCACATCTGCCTATGGTGCTTCGTCTGGTACAACCTGTTTGCTGATCAAAAGCATTGAATTTGTTGATGCTCAGTTGATTTCTCATACCGACCTTCATGAAGCCATTTCTCTTTGGGAAGGACGGTGTTTGGGGATTGCCGAAATCAATAAAGTGCTCAAAGCGGTGACCAAGCTTTATATGAAGCGCGGCTATATTGCGGTGCGGGCTTATTTGCCTGAGCAGGATTTAAGCGGCGGTCATCTCAAGATTGTTGTTGTTGAAGGTGTGATGGAAGATATTACCCTTGATGGGCATAAAGTTGGAAGGAAATCTCAAGGAGAAATCACCACGGCTTTTCCAAACCTTATTGGGAAGCCGACCAATCTGCGCCAGATAGAGCAAGGGCTTGATCAAATCAATCGGCTTTTCTCACGCCAAGCCACCATTAATCTTGGTGCGGGGAGCAATTCGGGTGGTTCGATACTCGATGTTCATATTGAAAAACAGAAACCTTGGCTTATTACGCTTTCCAGCGATAATCTTGGCGCTAAAGCAACAGGACTTTATCAGACGCGCTTGAGCCTTTCTTTTGATGATCTGTTAGGGATCAATGATCAATGGTCGTTTAGCTATCAGCGTTCTATGGATGGTAGTCCGTATCATTTTTCTCACAAGCGTCCCAATAGTGATACTCTAACGGGATCATTTTCTCTTCCCTATGGCACTTGGACAACTGGTTTTGATGGGACGTGGAGCCAATATCATTCGAGTGTTAAGGGAATATTTTCCGATATTATGACTGCGGGTAAGTCTTTATCGCTTACACCGTGGATTTCACGGGTTATCGACCGTGATCAAGAGGGAAAGACCTGGGTTACAGGACGGTTGACATGGAAATATTCTGATAATTTTATTATGGGCAGTCGGGTTGATGTTTCCAGCCGTAAACTAGCTATTGCAACCTTTGAGCTTGATCATTCGCGCAAGTGGCTTGGAGGAGAATTAAGCGCACATATAGGGTTTCATAAAGGGTTGGCAATTCTTGGCGCTTATGACGATAAAGAGCAAGAGAATACAACAAAAAATTCACCCAAAGGGCAATTTTCCAAATTATCTTTTTCCCTAGGCTACGTGCGTCCTTTTTCGCTCAAACAATATAACTTTCGCTATAACACGCTGTTTTCAGGACAATTATCACCCGACACGTTGTTTAGTTCAGAGCAAATATCGCTTGGTGGTAGTTCCTCTGTGCGTGGGGTGCGTGAGGCGATTTATTACGGCAATAATGGGGCGTTTTGGCGCAATGAATTGTCGCTGTTGTTGCCAGGTTTTTCTTCGAGAATGGGGCGTAAATTTATGAGCCAATTTGCCCCTTATATGGCGCTTGATCTGGGGGCCGTGGCCAATAATGTAAACAAAAACAGTTTTGGCGGGAGCCTCGTTGGGGCAACTCTTGGTTTCCATGCAACCGGAGACATTACGGATATTGATGTATCTTATTCGAATATTTTAACCCAATCGACAGTGCGAGAAAAGGGAAATTCGACAGGGTTATTTCAAGTACGGGCATTATTGAGATTTTAGAGCAAAGGGGCGGTAAAAATATCGCTGCGCTGTTTACATCCCTTTGGGTTGTTTTTTTAAGAGATAAAGAATTTTATGAGGAGCTGAAGATGCGGGGATTGAAAAATCAAAAGCATAAATTGGGATATGGATACAAGCGAGGAAAGCGCGTTCTTTGTGTTTTGCAGCGAGGGATCCATAAGGGGCTTTCACTGGTTTTAAGTTTTTGCTTAGCTTTTCAGCCTTTGTTGTTGCAAGCACAAGCGCTTGGAGCGCGAAGTCCTGTTGCACAAGAGAGCCAAGGGATTAAAGCAGCTGATGGGGTTGGCTCTGTTTTCCGCCCCACGGTGGGGAAAGCCGGCAATGATGTGCCGCTGATTGATATTGTGCGCCCCAATGGACAGGGTCTTTCTCATAACAAATATGACAGTTTCAATGTTGATACCCATGGCGTGATTTTGAACAATTCGACTGAGGAAGTCTCGCGTTCACAGCTTGGGGGATTGGTGCCAGGCAACGGCAATTTGCGTTATAGCGGTGCAGCAAAGGTTATCCTTAATGAAGTGGTAAGTGCCAATCGCTCGCGTCTTGAAGGCGTGAGCGAAGTCCACGGGCATATGGCGGATGTTATTATCGCCAACCCCAATGGGATTACCTGTAACGGTTGTGGCTTTATCAATACTCCACGGGTGACTTTATCGACCGGACAACCGATCATTGGAGCCGATGGGGCTTTGAGTGGGTTGCGTGTTGAGGGTGGTGATATCACCATAGGCGCTCGTGGAGCTGATGGAAGTGCATTAGATATTTTTGATCTTGTTTCGCGCAAGATCAGTGTCGGGGGTCCCATACAGGTCAAAGGAGATTTGGC
>NZ_JBHILT010000212.1:0-691 GCF_042193405.1 Bartonella sp. TT110JLCBS | reverse complement strand
GAATAAAGCTGACCACCCGTTACAGCATCCGTTGATTTAGCGCTAATCTCACCATTTGCTAGAAACGTAATTCTACTGTTTTCTTGTGTCCTGACAGCTTTGCCTTTTTCTTCTTTACTCTTTTCATGACGCGCGACAAAGGCATCGGCTTCCTTGCTCCATAACAAAGAATCCTGTGCTACTCCTTCAGAAACCTCTTTAATCCTTGCATTCACATTCTTGATATTCTCATCAAGACCTGCAAAAGCGGTTCCAACACCTTGAAAGGCACTCTCTGTTACAACTCCATCTTTAGCAATGTAAGATAATTTATACGTTGGCTGTGTAAGAGCTCCATCTTTAAAGGATGCTTCTCCACCTAAAAACTTAGCTACATCCTCACCGATTTTATTAATCTGTCCACCCGTGATTGCATCATGTGAACCCTTGGCAATCTGACCATCGGCAACATTATGAAGACCAACAGCTGCCTTATCCTTACCTTTGCCTAAAGTCACACTCGTATAATCAGTTTCATCACCTGTTTTATCGTAATGAACAACAGCCGAGTCATCTGACTGAAGGCTGGTAGAAAGATCCTTCAAACCTTTATCTAATTGACCTTTGTTAACAGCGTCATTATTGTTCTTTGCTTCACCAACACCAGAAATTATCCGATCCGCACCGCTTTCATTTGCAATATTGATTTCTG
>NZ_JBHILT010000211.1:402-695 GCF_042193405.1 Bartonella sp. TT110JLCBS | reverse complement strand
AAGCCCGTCTCACCCTTGCAATGGATGGCGATGATGCGGGTCGTAAAGCAGGTTTTAACCTCGCTGCACATGCCTATAGACAAGGCTTTGAGGTTTTTATCATGCAAGCCCCCTACGGTCTAGATTTCAATGATGTTTTGATACTGAAAGGTATAAATAAATGAGAGAGAATAAAAATAATATTGTCGATACCAACAATCAAAATGTTTCATGCAATGATAACGATAATGGCTCTTTAAATGATAAGACTTGTTTAGAAGCCATTCCTTATAAGCAAGCATTGCAACAAAATG
>NZ_JBHILT010000211.1:0-281 GCF_042193405.1 Bartonella sp. TT110JLCBS | reverse complement strand
TTGCTGTCTCTGCTCTCTGTGCCTTGGCTGCTGTCATTGGTAATGGCGTGCGGGTTGCTCCAAAACAACATGATGATTGGATTGTTGTGCCTAATCTCTGGGGCGCTCTGATTGGTCAATCGTCAACATACAAAACACCAGCCATGAAAGCCGCTTTAGCGCCTATCACTTGCCTTCAAAAGGAATGGTATAAAGACTGGTTAAAGCAAAAAGAAAAACAAGAAATTGAAGAGAGATTTGAAACTTTAGACAAAAGAGAAAAAGAAAGACAAGCCAATAAG
>NZ_JBHILT010000210.1:0-698 GCF_042193405.1 Bartonella sp. TT110JLCBS | reverse complement strand
TGGACAAGAGATTTCAACACCAACTGTTTTTAAAGCGTTAGAGAAGCGTCATAATCCTTCTTTAAAAATTAATACAGACGCTTTAAAAAGTGTTGATTCATTGGTTAAAGCTTTACAAGAAACGCGTAATGATCTTTTTTCTCCTGCATTAAAAATAGCACCTCAGTTAGCTGAAGTGTTATCTATATTAGATGAATGTGGAGCTCTTTTTTCCCGTATGTCTGGAACGGGAGCAACTTGCTTTGGCATTTTTAAAAATAAACAAACGGCGCAACAAGCAGCTCTTTTTATCAAATCAATGCACCCAAATTGGTTTGTAAAACCTATCATGACTTTAGGAAATATTTGATAAATAAATATAAAAGCTTTTATTTCATCATGATTTTATTATACATAATGAAAGAGGGGAACCAAAGAAATGTGCTTTTTATCTTTTGTGTAAGAGTTCGCAGAATATTTGAAGAGCCATTTAAAACTGTAATGCTTGCAAAAAATGATCAGGCTACAGAAATAGCTGTATGTTTGTTGTATTTGTGATTTATCAAAGATGTTTAATTTGCCGCTTCAACCAAATTTTTCGTGCGAATTGGATTTGCAAAAACAGGGTTTTTTTCATATAGCCGGTGTTGATGAAGTAGGACGGGGGCCTCTCGCGGGACCGGTGGTAACAGCAGCCGTTATCTTGGATAGAGATCGTA
>NZ_JBHILT010000209.1:0-699 GCF_042193405.1 Bartonella sp. TT110JLCBS | reverse complement strand
AGCCTTCTCTCTGTTGCTGGTTTGAATGATTCTGATGATTACGCAAATTTTTTAACCAAAACCCTTTCTGGTAAGAGTGATAAGAGTCCTATCGTAAATGTTTTGACAGAAGGTAGCCGTTCTGCGCGAGTTGGAAATGTTGATGATAAGAAAGCGCTACAGCTTACAAGAATAGCGGTTAACGATAAAAGCATGAGTGCGGATAATATTGCTGTGCGAAAATTGCCAAAAACATTTGTTAAAAAAGGGGGGATGCTGCCTGTTGAGGGAGATAATAGTGATGATATTTTGCTGTCTGGCGTTAATAGTTTAGCAAGGAGAGTGAGTACATATGCAACTAATAATGATATAAAAATAGGAAACAGTCCGAATGCGCATGGCGTGGGGATTATTGCTATTGGTAACAACATACAGGTACAGTCAGGACGCGACAATTATGAAGCTGTTATTAATATCGGCAACAGTTCGCAAACCTCCGCTCCTGCTACCACCGTTATTGGTGATAGGGCAAGAGCGGAAAAGTGGGCCGGTGTTGCTATAGGAAGTGATGCTATAGCTGATAGGGCTGCAGGTGTTTCAGGGTACACTTCTTTGTTGCAGGGTCCTGCACACAACACTGAGACGCAATGGAAAAGTACGCAGGGTGCCGTTAGTGTTGGTAATAAAAGTACGGGCATGACGCGGCAGATTACAGGTGTA
>NZ_JBHILT010000208.1:0-706 GCF_042193405.1 Bartonella sp. TT110JLCBS | reverse complement strand
GAAAACACGACTATCAATCTCTATGGACCAGCCTTTAATGTTTTAGTTGCATCCGGTCTGTTAGGTTATGTGAGTGATGGCAAACAAACCATTGTTGGCTTTGATGGGCATAGATATGACTTTGTCAGCAGAATTATTGGCGGCAATGGCTATACCTACGGGACACTCCCTGCTGGTAGTAACGTTTGGACAGAATGGTGGAGAGTGATCATGAATCCCATAAGCTCCCATACTTGCCTTGGAGATGCGAGTGATAAGTGTACATGGCGCTATGGCACATCTCATCGTGAACAAAAACCTTGAATTAAATCATGGAGGAAAAAATGAAACAAACTCTAAAGCTATTAGGTGCTGTAACTTTATTAGGTATAGCTGGATGTCAGTTTAATAAAACTCCTGGAGGGTATTTGAGCGCGTGGGAGAAAAATGGTGTTACTAATTTTACAGAGGTAGGAAAAGCCTTGTTAGAATGTGGCATGCCAACGCCTTATGATGTCGATCCAGAAAACAGAAAGCAGAGCATTAATGCAAAAGCAACAATTTATGCTTGCATGCTTCAATCAGGTTTCCGCTATAAAGATGAAAGGGGGGGGGGATGGTGTGTAAACCATAAAGCCGAAAATCTCCCGATTTGTCGTCCAGGTGCTGTCATACCACAGCGCAGTGTCAAGAAGCGCTTGAACAGCCCGTTTTGTAAAAAGCATCC
>NZ_JBHILT010000207.1:0-711 GCF_042193405.1 Bartonella sp. TT110JLCBS | reverse complement strand
GCTTCGTTCATTTCTGCATTCATTCTCTAACCTCTCTCAAATGCTTCTTCCTCTGTATGTTGCCGCTCTTTCACGCATGATTTGATTTTGCGCTCGTTCATTAAGAATACGCTCCCGTTCAAGCTCATGCTTCTGTTGCATCAATTCCGCTTCCAATTCTGCTCTCTTTTGACGCATAACCAATTCAATCTGCTTGCCTTGTAAATCCATCTGTTGCATCTGACTTTTAGCCGCAATATCTTGCTGCTTTTCCTGCAACTTCATTTCCTGCTCGGGGTCCATCTGCTGTTGTTGTGCCATTTGTTGCTGTTGGAACTTCTCACTGACACGATTGAGTAATGACGCCGGCAATGGAGAATAACGAAGTAGATCAAGCATAATATCCGGCGTAATGGCATTTTGAAGCAATGGAAGCAGTTGTGTGATAATACCGAAGGTGCGCTCTTTCTCATTCGGGCTGGTTGGCGCATCATCAACTACAATATCATACTCGACACTCGTTACTTCTTCACGCGTCAATGGAATATATTGCGCATTCTCCTCACCAGATATCCGTACCAAACGACCATCGGACAAGTAATTCTGGATAAGATGCAAAATAATCTTACCTTGCCGCTTGCGGTACAAACGTAAACCATCAAACAGACAAGCAAGCAGATTTAAACTGGATTGGCGTCGTTGTGCCTCCAAAATACCCGCTTGTGTCACTTC
>NZ_JBHILT010000206.1:0-716 GCF_042193405.1 Bartonella sp. TT110JLCBS | reverse complement strand
TTAGCGAAATCCGAGATTTTCTGAAGTGCATACCTATATCCCCTTAATCAACATGTTAATATGTACCTAGTAAAATGCCTTTTACTACTGAGTACCACAATGACTATCGCATTCGCAACGCATCAATAATGTATATCCGTACGAAATGCCCTTCGAAACATATACAGGATGTCCCACTTAAGCGTGCTTCCTCCATAGCTCTCTTATCATTTTCGGATTTCTTATTGAAAATAAAGGTCAGTTTGATAAGCTTTCTTTACACTTAAAATCGTTGGTTTCCGAGATAATCCGAAAAAAACTGTTTTTGCAGTGTCTTACGCCATTTTGAATATCTCGTGAACAATCAAAGTTAGAGCAATGCGATTTGAACAGTTTGATTGGAGAAGAAACGTACTATCGTTTTCACTACTTACACAAAGCTCATCGTCAAAACAATGTTGAGATTTTAAACTATCAAAAAATTGTTTTTTGAACGTCAATAACTTTTTTTTTCTTAAATGGAAGTATGTATTTTTTCTTGCTCAGAAGATGTAAAATTAAATTTCCTTTCTCCCGATATAAGGTTGTTGCCACTTATTTCCAACAAATTTGGTGAAATTCGCATTTATTGTAAAATGTCAGCTTATCAAGTATGCCTTGGACAAAGAATTATTGTTGATTTCGCGAAGATTATGCCAGAAATGTGGAGAATAATTGTAAGGAACGAGTGAGGAAGC
>NZ_JBHILT010000024.1:0-14874 GCF_042193405.1 Bartonella sp. TT110JLCBS | reverse complement strand
AACGCTTGTTATGGCTATCAAACGTATCAAACAAATCAAAACGCTCGGTAGCTTTAACAATCCAATCAAAAGCAAATTCATATTAAGTGAATATCTTATAACAAAACGGTTTTTTACATTTACGAGCATTGGTTTTTAAAAGCAGATTTTTATAAGAAAAATAAACAAACGCTTTTATAAAATGTAAGGTTTTCAAGATTTTGCTCTGCTGTGAAAGCTAAATCTTAATTTTCTCATAAATGAAACGTTTTTAAGAGCAAATGATAACTAAGTTATAACTGTTATAAAAAAAGTTTTAACGTTTCTTATAAAGATCTCATTTTATGTTTCAAACGTTTAAACGTGCATTTAAAGAGGTTCTCATAAGCGTATTTGTACTTTTCATTAAAACCTAATTTCTTTAAATATTAGCCGGTCCATTTTTGGAGGCATTATCTTAGAATAGAGCATTCTTTAAACATTACAGCTTTTGACTCAAAATTAAGTAAAAACCGATACCTTATGATGTTACAACGATTTTAAATTTTACTTGCTTATCTTGTCTAAATAGCTGCCCCAAATTTGGGGTGACTAAATTCACTCAGCCCATATTTGGGCTCTGTGCTTTAAATGTAACTTTTAAACGTTTTTTTGATAGCTTGCTTTTATTCATTAAAAAGGCTTTTGATTTCATAAGATATAACTTTTTGAATTTCATATCTGTTGTGATGATAGGATCTGTATAATGCCTGCCTATCGTTTTCTAAATTTTTAGAAAGCGTTTTAAATATGATTTTGTCTTTAAATCTTTTTATGCAATTTTATAAATTAAACTTATAAGCTTATAATAGTTTCGCTAAAAATTTAGCGAAATTAAAGAAGTCTATATTACTAACTTCAATGCGATTTTTAAGTGATAAAAACGTATCATAAAATTTATAAACTGTTATGAATGATAACAGCTTTTCATTTCATTTGAATACACACATGCGTTATAATCTTTACATCATGATTTGCTTTTTATGCTCTATTCATACATGGCAATCTTATATCAAAAATGGTCAAATGAATCATGCATAAAAGAATGGATTCTTAAGTGGATTCATATAAAATAATTGCAAACAACATATTGACTTTATTGCGTTTTTTGATATGATATCTTTTAAAGCCTCTAAACGCAAACCTTCCCATTGTTTGATAAGCTCTAATCCTTCTTTCGATATCTTTCTCATCTAACGCTCCATAAAAAAAGCCCCACAAAAGTGAGGCGGCATAAAAATGTTTTCTTATGATCTCTATTGGCTATGCTCTTTGATCTGCTGCTCGACTTCTTCAACACGAAAGCCAAGTTGAAAGAGCGGCGCATATTCGCTTTCCTGTAATTCATACTGACAACACGTTTCTACAAAATCACCATTTGAATCAAATGGCATGCTTGTTGTTAGACAAACCTTATGCGTGTCATCTTCAATCCCCTCTTCTCCCTCTCCAAGCTCTTTAACAAAAACCCAATAAAAACGTGTTGCTAAAAGATTCCCTAGCCTCCTTACGGTTTCAGCCTTATCAAAGGAATGATCTGCATAACTACGATTGGTCGTAATCGGAACACCATATGCCGACTTTGCATTTATACCTGCCCCTGATTGAAGATAAATATCAACTCAAACATGATGCTACGGATTGTAAACCATCCCTTCTGGACTACTACGCGGTCGGTGATTGAGACACCAAACAGAATTGGGCAAGATATCCCCCGCTTGATAACCCGATAAGAGATGGCCTTCAATCTCACCAACATCCGCACAAAGCGTATGAAATCCGCCAATCTTTTCAGAATTATCCTCTGTATAGCCATTAGGAGCTGTCGGATTTTGCGAAATTTCAAAGGATATCTCATTCGTCTGATCTTTTAGAGTGATATATATATAATAATCCTTTCCTGCTTCAAGATCTTCGTCAAAAGTCATCCTTCCACGCCTTGGAATGCGGTAAAAGATGGACCTATCCCCATTCTCACCACCACGATAAAAGCGAAAACACGCCCCTTCATTGATCACAAGACCTTTTCTATTGTGTGAATCCGCTTCCAAAATTCTGTCAGGTTGATTAAAACGCACATTCTCTAAAAAATTAGAGGAAAGAGAACCTACCTTATTTTGAAGTTCAGAAAGACTGTCACTGTTCTTCTGTGCCTTCTCTTGAATTTCTGTCAATGCACTCTTCGCTTCTTCCGCTAACACTTTTGCCTCAGAGGCGGCTGTATTCGCAGAATTTGTCGTTGCTGTCACCGTGTCTAATGAACTCTTGACCTCTCCAAGCCCTTGCTTCGTCGTATCAGCCTCTTCTTTTGCTTGCTCCGCAACATTCAGCGCTTCTTCCGCTGTTGTCTTCGCAGTCTCAGCTACTTCCTTGGCTTCTACAACCAAAGGTTCTACCTTACTGCCTTAGCCTGTGCTGCTTCACAAATGATCAGATCAAATTCTGGTAAACGGTATTTCTTTTGCGCATTTTCAATCACTTGGATTGATTGGTAAGGAGCAAACACCTCAGTCATTGCATTTGCTAAGACTTTATTTTTTTTCAAAGCTTTTAAGCATCAGTTGGTAGCTGATAGAGCCAAGATCTGAGACATCGAGTTCGACAACAGCATCTTTGTTTTACGACGCTTGCCAACTTATGTATCAGAACACACCGCAAAGAAACGCAATGACACTTCTGTATAGAGTGTCCATTCTCTTATCGTTTGTGACATCAAAGCCAGAGAAGGCACGAAAAACAAAACACGCTTGCCAGTTCCGGCTATTTGTTCTGCTATCTTAAAGCTGGTAAAAATCTTCCCCACTCCACATACCACAATAAGTTTGCCGCGATCTGCTTCTTTTAAACCCTCACAGACTTTCTCATACTTTTGGATTTGTTAAAAAGTTATCCCTAATTGGTGCTCTAATTGCTTTTGCAACATTCCCAGCATTGTTTTTTGAAAGCGAATTTATTGCCTATAGAAATGTCGTTAAAATGTAGCTTTTTGGTTTTCACTTTTAAGCTTCCCCCGCGGAGTACGGTGCGAGCACCCTCGCATTAATATTCCGAAAGTCTGAAAGTACTTAGTTTGAATCCGCTTTTTTGCTTTTAGTGCTCATCGCACCTAGACATAGAAAAAAATTCCATAATTCCGAGACACCAACAGAGTAGGCTCATTTTTATGATCAAACTTTAGGGCTTTCAGACCCTACTGATCGCTGCATAGACGACCAAAACTACCCCTTAAATAATAAAGTAATTTCAGGAAACTGGCAATTAAAATTAAAGTAATCTCAAAGACTATAAGATTGGATACTCTTCAAAAGAGAGCCAATGCGAAGAACTGTCATCATGGTTAGTCATCACCCCACACAATGCTTCTTTTTCAGAAACCGCACAACGAGATATAAGAAAAAATGTTGTTTGCAAAGTTCTCTCTTGCCTATACAAAGAGAAAATGAAAAATTTGGAGGGCGCCCTATGATAAATGACATTTACTGTGTTGGACGCAATTATATTGAACATATTCATGAACTAGGCAATGTTGTTGAAGATGAACCTGTTATCTTTAGCAAGCCAAAAAGTTCACTCGTTTTAGGCAATGAAATTTATCTCCCTGATTTTTCAAAAGAAATACATTTTGAAACTGAAATTGTGCTCAAAATCTCAAAGGACGCTTTCATGATCATGGAGGAAGAAGCAGAAGAATGCTATGATGCCGTAGCAATAGGTCTTGATCTCACCGCGCGGGATTTGCAAACAAAACTGAAAGAAAAAAAGCTTCCTTGGCTTTTATCGAAAGGATTTAAAGGCGCTGCATACGTCTCTGACTTCATAAACAAGGAAAAAATAAACACACCAATCACCTTTGCAATGAAGTTGAATGGCGAAACAAGGCAAGTTGGCAATACGAAAAATATGATCTTTAGCTTTGAGAAGATAATCTCATTTTTAAGTCACTACATTCAGCTAAGACGTGGTGATCTCATATACACAGGCACTCCACAGGGTGTCGGAAAACTTTCTCAGTTTGACAGAATAGAATTGTATCTCGAAAATCAATTAATTTCAGAGCTAAAAGTAAAATGAATCATCAAATACTGACCTTTTTCATTGTTTCATTTTTTTTAGTCATCTCACTGGGACCGAATATGGCCCCCCTTATCATAGATAATGCAACGCGACTTGAAAAAAAAACGCATTTACGAATGTTTTAGGATTGTATACCGCAACATATGTGCATGGGACATTTTCCATATTGGGTGTATCAACGCTCATTCTCAATAACAAAACGCTGTTTTTTTAGTAAAACTCATGGGAAGCTGCTATTTATTATATATAGGCTTTAAATCGATTAAATCTGGAATACACAGCTTAAATTTAAAAGAAAGAAGTTCAACGAATGAAAAGCATGCTACGAGTGAAACAAAGCTTTTAACCAGCTATATGGACGTTTTTTTGACACAAATACTAAACCCCAAAGTATCTATATTTTACATAGCAGCTTTTCCAAAATTCTTAGCTTCTGGAGGTAGCATTAAAAAAGGTTTTGAACTTGTCACAATACATTCTTTCAACATCTTTGCATGGTTTACTTTAATGACCATTTTTATATCATTTGCCAGTACCACCTTAAAAAAGCAGCGGGTAAAAGGCTCTATTAACATTGCGACAGGAACAGTTTTATCTCTGTTTTCTTTTTTCATTTTCTTTGGATAGTTTTATCTTTTGATAACAAATTCTAAAGTTAATAGAGCAATCTTTTCCTGATTCTGTCTATTGCTATTAATATTCCAATCTCTAACAGAACTTATAGAACCACCAGTTCTTTCCCATTTTCTCCGAAGAATTGAATTACGCTGCATTTCAGTATTATAGCATAAAGACGTTTTGTATAAAGAATTCGAATTTCTCTCAACATTTTATCAAGTGTTATCAATATCTAAAGGGACATCTTATTCACCACTTTAAAAGAAAGAACTATGGTAGTTCTCTTTTCCTCTGTAAAACAAAAGTAATCCCTTCTCACTTATGATAGCACCATACAAACAAAAAAATGATTTTAAAAATCATTTTAATTTTCCATTAAAAATTATTTCTTAAACTAAGATGAGAACTCTCGAGTGCTATTTGAGCAAAAAGTAAAACTCTCACCATTATGAATAATAATAAATAATGCACTGATTACAAATAATAAGTTTCAAAAAATTATAAAAACTCCTGACAACTTTCTGAAATAATTTTAAAAGCCCCACGTCTTTTAATGAACAATCTATTTGTTATTAATAACAATAAAAAGCTCCCTATTCAAATATCTGTTACGTTATTTAAGAGGACAACATTCTCTTTTTTCAAAAGCATATTCTTTTCTTTATCCACACAAAATCATAAAAAACGTTTTTTTCCTTTACACCTCATTTATATCATGCTTCGATACGAAATAATGCTTTTTTAGTGTAATTTAATCTCAAAATAATTAAAGGGAACCCCCAAAAAATGAGCTACAAACAAAATTTAAAAGATAATTCTCAGAATAAGTTGCAGCGTGGACTACACAACCGACATGTACAACTTATAGCCATTGGTGGTGCTATTGGAACAGGTCTCTTCATGGGGGCAGGAAAAACAATTAGTGTAGCAGGTCCTTCCATCATACTCGTTTATGCTATTATCGGTTTTGCTCTATACTTTGTCATGCGTGCTATGGGAGAATTGTTGCTTTCTAATTCACAATACCGATCCCTTATTGATTTTTCAACCGATATGCTAGGACCGGGAATCGCTTTCTTTGTTGGCTGGAGCTATTGGTTGAGCTGGGTTGTAACTGGAGCTGCTGACATTATTGCCATCATCACTTATATGAACTTTTGGTGGCCAACACTCAATCCATGGTTTACCGTTTTTACCTGCATTAGTGTCTTTTTAATCTTTAACCTCTTTGCCGTGAAACTATTCGGTGAACTTGAATTCTGGTTTGGTCTTATCAAAGTCGTCGCAATTTTAGCATTAATTGTTGTGGGATTTTATATGATCGTTACGGGCTTTACCTCTCCCAATGGTACAGTTGCTTCTCTCAATCACGTATGGAACGATGGCAATATCTTTCCGCGAGGAATGACAGGTTTTTTTGCTGGATTTCAAATTGCCATTTTTTCTTTTGTTGGTATAGAAATTGCTGGAACAACCGCTGCTGAAGTAAAAGAACCTAAAAAAGTTCTCCCCAAAGCAATTAATGCAATACCGGTCCGTATTGTACTCTTTTACATTTTTTCTCTCGCTGTAATTATGTCTGTCACACCTTGGGATCAAATTGTTCCAGATAAAAGCCCCTTTGTCTCGATGTTTTGGCTTGCAGGCATTCCGATAGCTGCTGGCTTGGTGAACTTTGTCGTTATCACCTCAGCTGCCTCTTCAGCAAATAGTGGTATTTTTTCTACCAGCCGTATGATATATGGACTTGCAACACAAAAAGGTGCTCCTCCAATTTTAGGTAAACTTTCCAAATACCATGTTCCAGCCAATGCTTTATTCTTTTCCTGCTTATGTATTTTAATAGGGTATACAATTGCCTCACTCTCTCCAAGCCTCATAAGTGCTTTTACAATTGTGACAAGCATTTCAGCTATTGCATTTTTATTCGTATGGTCTGTAATTTTGATTAGCTATATTGTGTATCGTCGCAATCGCCCTCATCTACACACTGAATCCATTTATAAAATGCCAGGAGGTGTTATCATGTGTGGGATAATTTTAGTTTTCTTTGTTTTCATGCTCTATTTGTTGACATTAGAAGCTGATACTCTACTAGCCTTAAAATATAGTATATTCTGGTTTGTTTTCTTAGGTATAATGTATTTTATGTTTGTAAAGAAAAAAATAACTCAAGGTAACAAATAAAGTCTATACATAAAAACATCTCCAAAAAGGGTAATTTTAGTTACCCTTTTTCTACTTAACCTCCTCCCCAAACATCAAAAAACGACGATTCCTACCGGCACCGGTTTGTAAACAATCCGGCTTATTAAGGGGGAATGCTGCTGATCATTTATATGGTTCACCTACATAAGGCTCTATGGGCTAGCCCTGCCCTGAACACTCACCACCCATTCTAAAAATACTTAATGCATAAAATGTTATATGCTTTATATCACTACTCTACACAACAGTATTTTACTGTATAATAGGATGAGAATAAGCTATTCTGTAAAGAATTCTCTATAAAATTCACTGACATTGTTTACTAATAAAACATGAGATTTATCTAAAACTTTTCCCCCTCCAAAAGTTTATATTCAATTTTTTATCAAAATTAAAAATATAGCTTTAAACAGAATATATCTTAATAGCTATCTGCAATAAAAAAAGATTCTATGAAAATATTTTTCTATTTGTAAATAAATTTTAAAGATAACTATTTAAAGATAAACTTTAAATATATTTTTAATATTTTTAATAAAATTTCAGCTATTTAAAAAATATTTTCTTTATATCAAAAAATTTATATATAATAAATTTATAATTTTATTTATATTTTTCTATAATTAGAAATAATATATTAATAAATAATTTAAAATATAAAGATTTTTATATAATATTTTAGTATATAAAAATATATATTAATATAAATTATTATATATATAATATATAATAATACTATATATTATATATTGTATTATATATTATATATAATTTATGTATAAATCATAAAAAATTAAAAAAATATATTATAATTTGCATTATGTTTTATATATATAAAATAATTACTCCATCATTTAATAATGTTTTTGCTTTATTCACATAAAGTCATAGAAAAAAATTCCTTTACTCCTTAACCATAGCGTGTTCCGATAGAAGGAATTACCTTTTTTAGGGTAATTTTTATTTAAAAATAACTAAGGAGAACTCCCCAAAAATGAACAAACAAAATTTAGAAAAAAAACCTAAGAAGAAATTGCAACGTGGACTACATAACCGACACATACAACTTATAGCCCTTGGTGGAGCGATTGGAACAGGTCTCTTCATGGGATCAGGAAAAACAATCAGTGTAGCAGGACCTTCGATTCTACTCGTTTATGCAATTATTGGTTGTGCTCTATACTTTGTCATGCGTGCTATGGGAGAGTTATTGCTTTCTAATACACAATATCGATCTTTTATTGACTTCTCAACCGATCTTCTAGGACCGTGTGCTGGATTCTTTATCGGCTGGACATATTGGTTGTGTTGGATTGTCACTGGAACTGCTGAAATTATTGCGATTGTCACTTATACACACTTTTGGTGGCCTGAACTCAATCCATGGATTCCTGTTATAATTGGTCTTATGTCCTTTTTAATTCTTAACCTCGTCGCCGTAAAACTATTTGGCGAACTTGAGTTTTGGTTTGGTTTTATAAAAATCGTAGCAATTCTAGTCTTAATTGTTGTAGGATTTTATATGATCTTTACCGGTTTTGTCTCTCCAAACGGTACAGTTGCTTCTCTTAGCCATATATGGAACGGTGGGAATATTTTTCCGCGAGGAATTACAGGCTTTTTTGCTGGATTTCAAATTGTTATTTTTGCTTTTGTTGGCATTGAACTCGCTGGAACAGCTGCTGCTGAAGTAAAAGAGCCTCAAAAAGCTTTACCACAGGCTGTTAATTCAATACCAATCCGCATTGTATTCTTTTATATATTCTCTCTTCTTGTGATTATGTCTGTGACGCCGTGGGATCAAATCAGTCCAGAAAAAAGCCCATTTGTAACAATGTATGCACTTATTGGTATTCCAACTGCTGCAGGTTTGATGAACTTTGTTGTCCTCACAGCTGCCGCATCTTCAGCAAATAGTGGAATTTTTTCTACCAGCCGTATGATATATGGGCTAGCAACACAAAAAGGTGCTCCTAAATTTTTAGGAAAACTTTCTCGTAACCACGTTCCAGCCAACGCATTATTCTTTTCATGTTTATGCATCTTATTTGGTTATGCCGTTGTATCGTTATCTCAAACACTCATAGCTGCTTTTACAATTGTTACGACAATTGCCGCAACTTTGTTTATATTTGTATGGTCTATCATTTTGATCAGCTATATCGTCTATCGCCGCAATCGTCCTCTCCAGCATACTGTCTCTCCTTATAAAATGCCAGGAGGTGTTGTTATGTGTTGGGCGCTTCTTGTTTTCTTTGCATTCATTATCTATTTATTATCATTAGAAGCTGATACTGCCATAGCTTTAAAATACACTCCAGCATGGTTCATATTTTTAGGAATTGTATACTTTCTTTTTGGGAAAAAGAATTATGCAAAAAATTAAAAAATAAAGCTTATGTTTCCAAAAACATATAAAAAAGGGTAACTAAAGTTACCCTTTTTTTGATATTTATCTATAAAATTATAAAAGCTATTGACAAAATATCTCTGTAGAAGCTTCAATTACGCTCTTTATCAACCAAAGCATTCGATTTTATCCAAGGCATCATAGAACGAAGTTTTTTACCCACTTCTTCAATAGGATGATTATCATTTAAACGCCGCATACTTTTAAAATGAGCAGCACCAGCTTTATATTCTTGAATCCAATTCGATGTAAATTTACCCGTTTGAATATCTTTCAATATACGTTTCATTTCTGCTCTAGTTTTATCCGTAATCACACGTGGACCAGACATATATTCACCCCATTCAGCTGTATTAGAAATCGAATAATTCATATTTGCAATGCCCCCTTCATACATGAGATCAACAATCAGTTTCACTTCATGTAAACACTCAAAATAAGCCATTTCTGGTGCATAACCTGCTTCCGTTAGCGTTTCATAACCGGCTCGAATCAATTCAACAAGACCACCACAAAGAACCGCTTGTTCACCAAAAAGATCAGTTTCGCACTCTTCTTTAAATGTTGTTTCAATCACCCCAGCACGTCCACCACCAAGTCCACATGCATAAGATAATGCTACATTATGTGCATGCCCTGAAGCATCTTGCGCCACCGCTATTAAGCAAGGAACACCACACCCCTGTTGGTATTCATGACGAACTGTATGCCCTGGACCTTTAGGAGCAATCATCACAATATCAACGTTTTTTTTAGGTTCAATCAAGCCAAAATGAATGCTCAAACCATGGGCAAAAGCAATTGCTGCCCCATCACGTAAATGGTCATGAATATGCTCTTTATAAATATCAGCTTGCAATTCATCTGGTGTTGCCATCATAATGAGATCTGCCCATTTTGCTGCTTCAGCAACACTCACCACTTCAAAACCATCGGCTGTAGCCTTTTTAACTGTTTCCGACCCTGAACGCAAAGCTATTTGTACATTTTTAACACCGGAATCTTTCAAATTTAAAGCATGGGCACGCCCTTGAGAACCATAACCAACAATGGCTACTTTTTTCCCTTTAATGAGATTAACATCCGCATCACGATCATAATAAACACGCATAAAAACACTTCCTTCTTTCTCTATTTAAACTGGATTTCAGATTACTTATTTATTCAATAAGAAACATTATCTTCAGTGCATCACACACTATAAAGACAAAAAACGCTGCTTATAAGAACAGAGCAATTGAATAAGCTTTTAAAGTTTACATATTGTATAGAAAAAACTGTGGTCCCCAAACATTCCAAAAACATATACGGATCCCCAAATACACTTCAACTGCTTCTCTAAAAGAACGATATATTACATAAAACAAGATTTCTAAAGAAAATATACCTGCTAATACTCTACTCTTCTATTGCGTATATTGCGCAACAAAACATTATATCCTAAAAATTAAAACACAACATACAATTCTTAACATGAACCAAATCAATACGGATAGCAAGAAAAATTACAAAATAACAAGTATTGTTTTAATACAACCTTCAAAAGCATATACAACAAGATCTTTAGAATAATAGAGAGGATGCTTTTACTTTTTACATTCTTTTAATATCCACGCCTCTCACACGAAGAATCCCCCCATACGGCTATTATGTTATCCATTTATGGCGCCTTATAAAAAAATTTTAATATGCTCAAGCCCTTTTCAAGAATTCCCTATAATAGTGTAAGTTTTATTGCACATCACTCTCTTTACTTCATAAAGCTACAAGTCGATATTATCATTCTATTTAACAGCTCCTATTGCATTAAGCTTATTCATAAGGAGATTTTACGTTATACTATTTACAGATAACCCAAAAATGAGCTCAAATATCAAGAAAATTTATGTATTGATCCATTAAAATCCTACGCACTCCTTTATAATGGAAATACTTTCAAAACCCTATTTCTTCTCCATTCAAAGAAATTATAATAAGAAGATTTTAAAACTTCCTCATAATGGATAGTACAAATAAAAACATCGCATACACTCAAAAACAAAAGATAGAAAGCAACCAATAAATAGAGGAACAATAGAATATTTATAATGCACGATAATAGTGCTATTTATCTCAAACATATATTATGTTCTAAGATAAATTGGCAAACCTCTATAAAAATTTCTTTTCCAATTTTTATAGAGAGAAAAAGATTACGATAATAACCGAATAAAACGCTGAACAGTCTCATGTATTCCATACTCTAATGCATCAGCAATGAGCCCATGGCCAATAGAAACTTCATAAAGCCAAGGAATATTTTTGACAAGAGCAGGAAGATTCATAAGTGTCAGATCATGCCCCGCGTTTATACCTAACTGCAATTCTTTTGCTCTTCTTGCTGCTAAAACAAGTTTATTGAGCTCTTGATCTTGTTTTGTTTTATCCTGAAATGCACCACCGTAAGGTCCCGTGTAAAATTCCACACGATCAGCGCCCATTGTTTTAGCAATATCCAGACCATCGACAGTAGGATTAGCAAAAAGGGATACACGAATCTTTCTGTTTTTTAAATTCTGAATAATAGGTGCTAAAAATTCTGCATCATGAGCAAAATTCCAACCATGATCAGACGTTGACTGATCTGGATCATCAGGAACAAGGGTAATCTGATCCGCATAGTTTTTAGCGATATCCAAAAATTGATCACTGGGATAACCTTCAATATTAAACTCAGCAGTAGGAAAAGTGTTCTTTATTAAACAGTATATATCTGGCAAATCCGCAAAACGAATATGCCTTTCATCAGGGCGTGGATGAACCGTCAAACCTGCTGCTCCAGCAGCAAGCGCTATATGCCCAATATTCGTTATACTTGGCCACGGAAGATTACGTCGATTACGCAAAACAGCAACAGCATTAAGATTAACCGAAAGTTTTACCGCCATACCCATTTCCATTTTTTATAGTGTGTAACAAGATAGAAAAAAGGCATTTTCCATCTGAAACTTAGATGATATACACATTTTTTTCTATCGAACAATCGTTAAACGCTCTGCTGCGCGGGTAATTCCCGTATAAAGCCAGCGCGCATACATATCACGAAATGCAAAACTTTCATCAAACAAAACGACATTATTCCATTGCGAACCTTGCGCCTTATGAACCGTCAATGCATACCCATAATCAAAATCATCATATCGCTTTTTTAATTGCCATGAAATTTCTTGATCAGGGTTTTCAAACGCTGCTTTTAAAAGTTTAATCTTTGCTACCCCACGCTCACTTTCTTCTGGTTTCACAAGAAGATTAATACTTGGTTTAACGGTCTCCTTCTGTGAAGTCATCACCTTCCATAAAGAGCCATTCAACAAACCTTTAATAGGATCATTTCGCAAACACACCAGTTTATCTCCCGCTTGCGGATAATCTGCTGTAAATCCCTTTAACACACGCAAACGCTGATTATAAAGGTGGCGTGTACGATTAATCCCTACCAAGACCTGATCAGCATCCAAAACCAATTGTTGATTGACCTCTTTACGTGTCACAACGCGCGCTTCTCCATAGTCACCATAAGCAATATCGCGTCCTTCACGTACATCCATAGCAAGACGTATAATCGGATTATCGCGCGCTTGCCGATGAATTTCTGAAAGAAGAAAATCTGGTTCCCCATTAGAAAAAAAGCCCCCACCTGATATAGGAGGCAATTGACCTGGATCACCAAGAACAAGAATTGGCGTTCGAAAACTCATTAAATCACGGGCCAATTGTTCATCAACCATTGAGCACTCATCAACAATAATGAGTTTAGCTTGTGTAGCAGCACTTCTTCGATTTAACGTAAATGTTGGAGCAATAGACTTTTTTCCTGTTATTTCATCGGAAACTTCCTCTTCTCCACGTGGACAATAAATTAACGAATGAATAGTACAAGCATTGCTTGCACCTTTAGAACGCAAAACCTGCGCCGCCTTCCCTGTAAAAGCAGCAAATTGAACAGAACCATCAACTGTCTCTGCAAAATAGCGCGCAAGCGTCGTCTTACCCGTCCCCGCATAGCCAAAAAGGCGAAAAAGAGGAGAACGCCCTTCCCTCAACCACGCGGCAACAGCCTTCAATGCATTATCCTGTTCCCGTGAAAACTGCATAGCTTACCAACATAAGATTTGCATAAAAAAAGCAGTATTTTGAAAAAAACCGACTATCAAGAAAAACTTTTTTATTAAGAATTGCTGACACACGCCCATCTAACAACTTTCGTAGCACAATTATCAATTATTTACCCATTGTTTTTCCAAGATATTGTAACAATCTAAATTTTATCTATACATCGATCTTCTGGGTAACACCTTATACTTATCAAATAAAATATCATTTTTTACAACAGTAACACCAACAATGGAATATGCATATCTTAAATTTAAAATAACACCTATATACGCTTTTTCTAACCAAAATTTAGAATGAGAAAAAGAGTATTGCAATTGCAAAAACCGCGCTAGAAAAAATGTCCTTAACAGGATAAGAATAATGTCATTTTATGAATACTATTCTACACAATCAATCAGCTTTCTTGCTCATAAAAATTAAAGTACATCCACTATTACGAAATAATCATTAAATATATCAAAAACCTTTTGGTAAAAATAGAAATAGCTCTCAACAAAACGACTTAATCCTACAATGATACACCTATAAGGTTCTTATTTCCCTCTTATCATGATTTTAATAAATTTACTCTTCATGCTACAAATATGTTATATCTCAACGAATAAAGAGAGACATCACGCTTATATGCAGCACGCTTTATCTCGCACAAATATGGAGCTTTTTCTGTTTCGACAATAAAATCTGGTTCGTAAGTATGGCCTTTTTAGTAGTCTATTATAAGAAAACTGGAACATGGTTTCAGTCCAGCGTAACACTTCAGGTTCATCCTCTAAAATATGAGAAAAGCACAATTCTCCATCGACTGAGTCAAACTTTTTCTTTTTATCACAATGTTTTAAAGTTTATAAAAACTAATTAATTAATGCTATTCTTATTGCTAGAAATAACAAGACCTCTTTTTATCTATATAGATAATTGATTTTATATATCTTTTTAAAAGTACGGGATACGTAAATAAAAGTTAGGGAATAGGATTTTTAACATTTCTCTATAAAGCACGCTTCGCACAATGTTTCTAATGTTTCTTTGAAGTCTGCTAACGCTTCTTGATGTAAGCCATCTAAAAGTCTCATAAACGCAACAACAGTTTCACGTTGCAACGGAGTAGAAGGCTTTATGATGATGCTTTTTCGACAAGAATAGGCTTCTTTTTTTAAGAGTAAAGCCTTCTCTTTATCTAAACCATAAAGCTCTATGATCTTTTCCTCCAGTCCTACAGGAACAGATTTTTTGCCAATTTCTACAGCAGATAAAAATGATACAGATATGTCTAATTTCTTAGCCATATCTAAAAGGCGTTCTGAATGATCAACCCGAAGTTTCCGTAAAATTTTACCAAAAGATGTAACCATATAAAAAGTCCTATTAGAGAAGAAATATTTTCTTCTGAT
>NZ_JBHILT010000205.1:0-723 GCF_042193405.1 Bartonella sp. TT110JLCBS | reverse complement strand
ATTTGATGATAAAGATCTTACGTGGTCGGATGCACTAAGGAGTCATGGGATATCTGGTTTGACAGCAGGGTATAGTGATGAGATACAAGCAGCCAATGAAGCAGGTTTTACGGATTATTGGAGCGGCGATAAAAAGGCAGAAGAGGTTTATAATAGAAGGGTAGCTAAGGAGCGCGCTTACCTAAAAGCCTTAGAAAAAAAATATCCATGGTTGTCTTCTGGTGCTTATATTGCTGGTTCGATTTTACCAACAATAGCATCATTTGGTATTCCAGCATTAAATTTTTTGCGAGCAGGTTCGACTTTAGGAGGTTTAGGTAGGGGAGCTCTTGTTGGGGCAGGCTCTGGTGCTTTGCATGGTTCTGGTGCAGGAGAAGGTTATAATGATACGGTGAATTCGGCATTAGGCGGTGGTGTTGGTGGGGCAGTTTTGACGCCGGTTGCTGCTTCAGGAGGTATGGGTATTTCTAAGGCAGTTCGTAGTTTAGGAAATGCTTTAAAATCGCCTCCACTTGTAAGGAATTATTTTAATCCTGCTCGTAAAGAGGTTTCAAATAAAGCTTTGAGAGAAGTTGCCAAGCAACTTTACGATAATAAAACCCAAAAGATCACGGAACGTCTTAGCTCAGAACCTCAGGAAGTATTTTTGACAGATATTAATGAAAAACTACGACAGACTTTGTGGAATGCGTCTAAAACAAATGAAGATGTTTATAATCTCTT
>NZ_JBHILT010000204.1:0-734 GCF_042193405.1 Bartonella sp. TT110JLCBS | reverse complement strand
TCGGACCTTTATACCCACAAATAAACAAGCGATCTTCAGCGCGTGTCATTCCTACATAAAGAAGACGCCTATATTCTTCTTCTGCACGCTCTTTTAAATATGAAATTGCTTGTTTAGAGAGTTTTGTATTAAACTTTTCATTGGGATGCCAAATAAAGGCTTGTTTTCCATTCCATTGTGCATTGTTTAAAGGAACTTTAAGCAAGTGAGGCGCATGCTGAGGATGCCAAATCGCACTACCTGGATCGACTAAAAACACAACAGCAGCCTCTAGTCCTTTTGCAGCATGAACAGTCATAATGCGAATTTCTTCATTACTTTGTTCAAATTCACGTTTAATTTCTGGTTCGCTTGCACTTAATGTTTCTAAAAAAGCTTGTAATCCTGGTAATCCTGTTTTTTGAATAGTGAGCGTATAATCCATAAAAGCATCGAGCACATCATTTGCTTCAGATCCTAAACGAGACAGAATTTTTTGTCTTCCCTTATCATTATTCAAAATATGGCTATAAAACTCGAAAACCGGTATTTTATCCACTAAAGCGCGATAATGGTTTAGCTTTTCAAAAGCATCTTTAAAAGATGCCTGCGATGATGCGTGCGTAAATAAGCTTTGCCAAAGAGAGCTGGTTCGGTGTACAGCAAGTTGATAGAGTTCCTCTTCGCTAAAAGCAAAAAGGGAGCTTTTTAGCACGCAAGCAAGAGAAAGATCATCCTGTGGCTGCAAAACAAAA
>NZ_JBHILT010000203.1:0-736 GCF_042193405.1 Bartonella sp. TT110JLCBS | reverse complement strand
TTTTCTGACTATTTGTTATAGCTTGATAGGTTTTTTCTGTTTGCGAAATTTGTTCTTTTTTCAACTCAAGCTGTTTTGTTAAGAGCTCAATAATTTCTCCTTTTTTTAATAGATTAATAAGCTCCAGATATTCTGGAGGTGGAGAGGGCACGAAAGCTGATTTAGGTGCCTGAGCTGTGGGAGATACTGGAGTTGTGTTAGATGGCTTAGAGCCACTAGGTTGAGAAGGTGCGGAATTTCTTTCCTTTCCAAAAGTAGAAAGGTCGATTTTAATATTGGGTGGATTATGTGCTGGCTTGTGGCGTTTTGGTAGTGTTGGTTTTTTATGTTTCTTTATTGCAGTGAGATCTTCTAACCCTGTACCATGAGCTACAATAGCACGGTTGCTACCTCCTCCTTGCTTAGTACCAGTGTTACTTCTTGCTAAGTTTGTTGTTCCAAGAAACGCACTAATTGCTATGATAATAATCAGTTTTTGCATATTTTATTCCTTTTAATTTTCACATATTTAGAAAGACTGACTATTACATTATTAACTTCATAAATCAGTTTATGAGATTCCGTTGTCTCCTCTCTTGATTTCGGCAGGGATTGTTTTATTAATAGGCACTCGGTTCCTATCATTTGGCTGTTTTAGCTTTGGTGCTAATGCACAAGCCGATAAAAGGTTTACAATCAAAGTTACAAGAATGATCGACTTCATTTTAATATGACTCTTTTTACAGTTATATGCATC
>NZ_JBHILT010000023.1:0-16769 GCF_042193405.1 Bartonella sp. TT110JLCBS | reverse complement strand
TGAAATGGGTGTGTGAAAGAGTGAATATTTTTCTTCTAGAGATGTTTCTCCTAGAAAATTCGTCTCAAATGGTGTGTCTTCAGGAATGCGAGTTTCCATGTTTTATCTCCTTGAATATGCTGGAGATACAATGCCTTTTGGCTAATTATGTTCCAAAAGGGAATAGATATGCGCCAAAAAGGACAGAAAACTTCGAAAACAAGATGGGGATCATTACTTAAAATTCTTCTTACATGACTCCAGTCTAGAACTGATAATACCAGTTTATCGAGAATTTTAGTTGATGGGGGGTAAACGGTCTATGGGGTATGGCTCTCTTTTCCCGTTCTGTACTGCAATGTTTAAAAGATTGAATGTCGTTGTGAAGTTTAATCTTTCCCCCTTAGCTTAAAAGTAAGCTCTCTTAATGCTTTTCTTTCAAGTAATGTCCCAGATACTGCTTGAGGAAAACTTTGTAAACGCTTTTCCATCATTGATTATGTTTGAAGGTAAAAAGTAAAATTCTGGAGTCTTTATTTTATTATTTCATTTTTTGTAAAAACAGCGCGTCTTCTAAAATTTTAGTTTTTTTATATGTACTTATAATTAAAAGAATGCTTCAATTATTCAAAACAAATATCAAAAGTATTCAATTCAAAAAGCTATGAGAGATAAAAGAGAAGGAAGAAACATTAGTGTTCTAAGCTGTTTTTCCTTCTCTTATTGCTCTATATCAAAACAATGCTAGAAAACTTTTCTAAGTTCTTTGAGTAAAAACTCCCAAAACCAGAGAGGAAAGTTGAAAAGTTTTGAGACAATGTCCAAAAGTTTCGAGATTCTCTCCAAAGGTTGTTTTTTAGTTTCGCCCGCAGTTTTTTTATACGATGTAAGAGCACTTTGATTTGAGAGATAAATTTGGTTCGATGGACCATCTTGTATTAAGAAAGTGCATTTTGTAAAGGTCATGCGTTCCACCTTTATGACGTAGGGATTATGAACTGTAATCGGTTCATAGGTGCTACAGGTTTTCACTTTTGCATTTGCAGTTGTCATGGATTCTGTTTCAAACGTATGTGTGTAAAGGTTACTTGTGCATTTTTCGGGTTTACTGTCGATTAAAATACATTCATCCATTATGCTTTTTATGGGTGCATTTACTTTGTTTAGCATTTTATCAAACTCTTTTAGTCATTCTTTTATTAAAGGCCCGTAAATGTCTTTAATGTTTAAAAAATCACGAACACCAAGTTTACTGATGGCATTATAGGACCACCCTGAAAGACATGCGATCATTTCAATTGATTGCTCGTCGCCTTCTTTGCTCTGTATTGCTTTTAAGTCTTTAAATTTCGGGCGGCGTAAGGTGATTTCTGTGTATGTCTTTCCTTCCACTTTAATAGGTACAAGTAATTGCTACATGGCTCGTTCTGTTATATTCATTAATAGCTTCTCCTTGCTTTCTAAATTAGATGCAGAATGATTTATCAAATTTTCATTATATCATGTTTGTCAATAGCTTAGGCAATAAACTTTGTGCTGGCTATGTAGAATGAAATTCTAACAAAATGGACAAGATGAATTTAGATTTTAAGGGGAGACAGAAGCGCAATTTGCTTTATGATATTAGTTGATGATATTAGTGGGCTATTAAGTTTATTTGCTCAATTATTTGTGTTGATAAAGACTTCTCCATGAGCCATTATTATATGCTGTATTGTTACAATAATATTTGCGTGGGTATTTTTGAGGAAAGGGAGTTTGTGGCTTCTTTTTTCTTTGAGCGTTGTAAACCACTTCTGATAAAAGATGTTGTCGGGAAAGTGATGTTGTTGTCATGGAGAGGGATAGAGTTTGGGAGCGTTTTTGTTGATGATATCAATGAAAAAAGCTGATGAAGATAGGGCAACATGAATATAACAAAATGCGCTATTTCGGATTGGGAAATATATCTCTAAAGGGGAGTTTTGATCTTTTAGCTTCTTTTGCGTATAGTTTTAAAATTGCGATTTGCTATGCTTTAAAATTAATTATAAAGTGAAGCACTAAGTGTTTATTTACGTGTTGAGTGTGTGCGTGCGGATCATACACTGGATTTATGTATCAACAAGCTGAATTATTCTCGAATAAAGTAAAAGAATAAAGAAAATTGATTATTTTATTCCCTGTGGATAAAGTTAAAATAGCTTTATATTTATAAATATAAATTATTATTTTTCTATAAACGTAAAATTTAAATATTTTTAAATTTAAGAAATGTGACTTTCCTGATGAAACATAAATATACATTACCATTCATTATACTTATCGTATGTTTATCAACAGGAGGTTTGATTTCTACCGATATTTTTTTACCAGCACTGGGCGATATGCGTCAATATTATCAAGTGACACAATCTCAAATTCAAAGTGCAGTGGCGGTTTTTTTGTTGGCATTGGCACTTGGACAGCTCATTTATGGGCCGCTGAGTGATAATTTTGGGCGTAAAAAAACACTTCTATTGGGCTTATTCTTGTGGTTATTTACGACACTTGGTGTGATTTATACGGTTCATATTCACGCTTTTCTTGTGTTACGTTTTTTGCAAGGTCTTGGTGCTTGTGCGGGACTTGTCTTAAGTCGTGCAATTATCAATGATTTGTTGGATAAAAAAGCGGCTGGAAAACTTTATTTGATTGTTTTCCCTTTTATTGGAATGTCACCAGCACTTGCACCTTTCATTGGTGGACTTTTGATACAGGCTTTTCATTGGCAGGCAACTTTTATCTTTTTAAGCTTTTTTATATTTTTGACCATTTTGCTATGTTGTTTTGTGCTAAGCGAAACTCTACCCCCTCAAAAACGGCAGCATTTTTCTCCTATAGGATTTATGAAGGGATATTTAGGTGTTCTCAGAAATAAACAATTTATTTTTTATGCACTTATTCCGTGTTTTTCTTACGCTGCCTATTTTGCTTATATTGTGGAGTCGCCTTTTTTACTCACGACTTTGGGGTTATCACCGATACACATTAGTTATAGCTATATTGGTGTTTCGTTTCCCTATATTTTGGGAAATCTTTTGGCGCGATGGTTTTTTGAACGTGAGTCTATGGAAAAAACTGTGGGCAGAGGGTACATTATTTTTGTGATAGGTGGTGTGCTGTTTGCTTTGCAAATGTATCTAAGCCCATGGCCCCTTGTGACAAGTTTTATGGCTATTGCTGTTCTTACTTTTGGTAATGGTTTTTTATTGCCTTTAGGAACAGCGTTGGCTATTTCATCGCATCCGAAAGCTGCGGGAGCGGCTTCTGGTGTTATGGGATCTTTGCAATTAGGAAGTGCGGCACTCAGTGCAGCGGTTATCGGAAAAATCTCTGGTCATAGCCCACGGGCTATGGCAACTTTGTTAGCTGTGTGTTGTATGATTGGTTTTATCATTTATATTCAAAAAGCGCGTCATTTTATGACTTCAGAAATAAGCTGAGTGAAATGATAAAAAGAAAGCATTATGCGGAAATGCTTTTGATGTTTTACACAAATGGGGCACCTGTACATTAGATGAATTTTTTTTATTAAGTTGCTGGATTGAGTGGGTTTAAAATTTGTTGCAAGCTTAGTTTGAGTTTAACAAATCGATTATTATGGGGGAATATGAGCATAGAATTTCAACATATTTTCATTATATTGGGTAGGAAAAGTTCTGGCTCTAATGCATGTTTAAAAATAAGGGGAGGAATTGATCAATGAGCCTTCCTATTATTATTCTTTCTCCTGTAATGCCAATTTGGGATGGTGGTGTTTTTTGTTCTCCATTGACAAAGCTATGTTCAACAAAAGGATTCCCTGTCACTCTGCTGGATACGCTTTCTCTTTTTCCTAAGGGTTCTCATGTTCTCAATTATTCTGCTGTAGACATTTTATCTTTTATGGCAGAAAAACTTAAAAGCTATTTTAAAGAGCCCGCAGTGCTTGTGGGATTTTCTATGGCTGGAACATTGGTACAAATATTGGCAGTACAGCTTCCCAATGTTCAAGCTGTGCTTGCTGTGAATGCACCTGGCTATCCAGATAAGGTTTTGCAACGGCGCCTTGGAGATATTCTTGCCTCCTTAGAAAATAATGATTTATCGGGGGCTTTGGAAATACTCAATGGTTTTATGCATCCTTCTGGCATTATGAAAAAAAGAGTTTTATTGGAGATTCCCGATAAACAAAAAAGCTTGGCAATTGAACGCATGACAAGAGGCTTTAAACTCTTATTGATGATGGATGCTAGAGATGAGATAGTTAAGTATAAGGGGAAGTTTTTAGCTTTAGTGGGAGAAAAGTCGCAATTTGCAACGGTAGATAATCAGACACAAAGTCATAATCTGAATCATGAATATAAGATTATCTCTAGTGCTGGTACGCGTTTGTGGGAGGATAATCCTACTATGACGGATGCAGTCATTGATGAGTGGATGGAGGGACTATGAAAAAGAAAGTTCTTGTATTACCTGGTGATGGAATAGGACCAGAGGTTTGTGATGCTGCGCTGATGGTTTTAGAGCAATTTCAATTGCCGATTGAATTGACTTATGGTGATATTGGTTTTGAATGTTGGAAACAGGAAGGAGATTCTATCCCTCAAGCGACTTGGCAAAAAATTACTCAGAGTGATGCTATTTTACTTGGTGCTGTGACCAATAAAGGAAAAGAGGCGGCTTTAAAAGAACTTGCTCCGCATTTAAAAGAGAAAAACCTTGCCTATGTTGCTCCCGCACTTCAACTTCGCCAAAAGTTAGGTTTGTTTGCAAATATACGTCCTGTAAGATACATCTTTGGTCCCCAACGTCCTTTTCATTTTTGTGTTATCAGAGAAAATAGTGAAGGCCTTTATGCTGGATTGGATTTTCGGGGTGTTTCTCCTGAAACAGCCGTTTGGCTAAAACATCCAAATTTGACAAAATATGGGCTTGAGGAAGCTGCGTGGACAGTCCGTTTGCAGACACGCTTTGGTTTAGAGCGGTTATTTGAATACGCTTTTTCTTATGCAAGGAAATATGGCTTTAGGCGCGTTACTTTTGCTGATAAGCCCAATGTTCTGCCGGAAAGTAGTCAGTTTGCTCAGGAAATTTTTGAGAAAATTGCGCAAAACTATCCGGAAATTGAAGCAGATATTCATAATGTTGATGCGGTTGCTTTGTGGATTGCAACCAAGCCAGAGCAGTTTGGTGTGATTGTTGCTGAAAATATGTTTGGCAATATTCTTTCTGATCTTGGCTCTGGGATAATGGGGGGATTGGGGCTTGCATCTCATGCGAATGTGGGGAGCGAGATCGCTTGTTTTGAACCTGTTCATGGAAGCGCACCACGTATTGCTGGACAAAATAAAGCAAATCCTTCTGCGATGCTTTATACCACGGCTTTACTCTTAGAGCATTTAGGCTTTAAAGATGCAGCAAAACAACTGTCTGAGAGTGTTGATCAGGTTATTCGTGCTGGAAAAACCGTTACCTATGATCTTGGAGGTGTCGCCTCTACCCGTCAAATGGCTGAAGCTGTTCGCAATTCTCTTGTGAAGCCTGTCTCTGTTTGTCGTGCGGCGATTATCACTGTTGGTGATGAACTCCTTTCAGGACAATATTTGAATACGAATTTACAAGATTTAAGCCAAAGCTTGAACAAGAGAAATATTCAAGTCACACGTCATTTTGTTTGTGCTGATCAATTACAGCAAATTAGTGAGACTGTTGTTGCTTGTCTTGGACAAGAAGATCTTATCATTATCAGTGGGGGATTGGGACCAACATCAGATGATAAAACACGCGATGGAGTTGCTCAAGCTGTAAAGCAGCCTTTGGTACATCATGAAGATGTTTGGCAAACAATAAAAGGTCAATTACAACGATTAGGGATTTTGGTGGATAAGAGTAATGCACGTCAAGCATTGTTTCCTGAGACAGCAACCGTGCTTGATAATCCTACAGGCACAGCACCAGGCTTTTATCTCTCTTGCGATGGAAGTACGCTTGTTGTTTTGCCTGGTCCACCATCACAGGCTCTTGCGCTTTTAGAGAATTATTTAGAACACAATGAGAAGAAATATTCTTCTGTATCGCGTGCGGGGTATGCATGGACTTTGATTGGAATTGATGAAAGTAGCATTGCACAGTGGGTTGATGATCATCTTGAAAATGAACCCTTTGAACGGCATTTTTTATGGAAAAGCCCTTATGTTTTGGTGCAACTGGTTGCTCAATCAGAAGCGCCCTTGGAACAACAGTTCGTGGAAGAATTTGAAAGTCATTTTCACCCCTATTTGATTGGTGCTGAAGTTACTACTGCTTGTAAACAATTAGCAATGCATGCAGAGGTTCGTTGGTCTGCCAATGATCTGCGGCTTTTAGAATATTTTCAGCCCATAGAAAAAGGTAAACAAGATATTCCACTGCTTGAGGTTGAAGTGAGCCTAGAACCTTCTATCGAGACATTAGAAAATCAAGAAGAAAGCCTTGGACATGCCACCATGACTATACGGATGAAAGGTTATGGTGAGGATCATATTACTTTTCCCTATACGCGACCGCTTTTAGGTGTCGTCTTGCAAGAATATGCCGCTTGGGCTGTCTTAAAAAGAGTTTTGCAAACTGAGAAAAGAAAATGAAACTCTATGGAGATGTAACAATATTTCTCAAATTATTGAACGTTCTATTATAAGAAGTATTTTGATCATTTTCTTAAGTGGTTTTTATCTATAGGGTATTTTTTCTTTTAATGTGTCATTAAATGACTTTGACTTGATTCAAGATTAAGAAAAACTTTACGATATTAGGTTCGCTATATTCAATATTTATAATGATTAATTATGATTATAAATCAACATGTTATCTTCCATGGAGCCTATGACAAGGTCTCCAGAGACGTCATGTGCCTCAAGCGTTGTAAATAATTAAGATTCTTCTGAAAATCAAACAGCGATGGTGTGAAAAGACAAGAAGTCGTGTCATTTACAGGAAAGCTTTGCAAATTTTATTGAACAATATGTCCGTGAAGAGTTTTATTGTGAACATGTGCCGTTCCGTTATCTGATAATAAATTGCTGTAAAGAGCTCATAAAATTTTTCCTTTAAGTTTTTGTGTGATTGCATGATCGTTGGGTATTCGCTTCTGAGGGACGATATTTTTCAATGTGATAACAGGAAGAATTATTTTTTCTGTAAGACGTGAAGATTTAATGAGTGATCATTTTACGCTTTTGTTTTCTTTTCGATTGGTAATTTGTAGGAATTTGTTTGGGGAAAAGATTTAATGCGGTGTATTTGTGAATGCGGTTAAAAACATTTTACGCGTGTGTGGGAGAGAAATAAAAATGTGTCTTAATTGTTGATAAGAGTATCAATGTTTTTGATGAACAAATTTTAGGCGTAATTCTTAGTATCTAGATGGGAAGTTCATTGCGAATTTTTTTAACAGTTCGTGTCCTATCTGTTGTGATGCGCAGTGGTCTTTTTAAGCAACAAAGAAAGGGCTTTTATGTATCAGATTGATTACAACAGTTATCGTTCTGTCAAGAGTTTTAATCGTCGCGTTCGTTTTCTCGTCATGCATTATACGTCTCTTGATTTTAAAGCCTCGATTATGGCGCTTACAGGAGAAAAGGTTAGTGCACACTATCTTGTTCCTGATCCTTCAGAGCAGACATATCGTGAGGCAGGCTTTAAGGACATGCGTATTTTTAATCTGGTCGATGAAAATGAGCGTGCATGGCATGCGGGTGTGAGTTCATGGGCTGGGCATAGTCATCTCAATGATGCATCTATCGGGATTGAAATCGTTAATTTAGCCACGGGTCATTCTGAGTCTCCAGAAGAGACAGTTGATTTTATGGCTTATCATGATGAGGGGGGGATATTTCCTCCTTATAATCCAATACAAATTGATGCCGTTAAGGAACTTGCCTTAAATATTCTTCAACGGTATCCTGATATTATGCCAACGGATGTGGTGGGACATAGTGATATTGCCATTGGAAGAAAAAGTGATCCAGGAGCAGCTTTTCCATGGAAAGAACTTTATAAGGCAGGTATAGGAGCATGGTATGATGATGAACTAAAAAGTCATTATCAAGAGCAATTCTCTAAGAATTTTCCACCCAAAGAAGATGTTTTGGCGAAGCTAAAATGTTATGGATATGACATTTCTGCTGCGTGTCCCCAAACAGGATACAAAGATTTGATCCGAGCATTTCAACTTCATTTTCGTCAAGAAAATTATGATGGGATTCTAGATGTTGAAACAGCAGCAATTCTTTATGCATTGGTTGATAAATATTTTCCGTGAATTCAATGCGTTTTAATTGAAAATATGGCTTATGATTACGTGTAAGCCTTTTTATTATCAAGAGAGGCTGCTTTTTGCCAATGCGTTTTATGTAAAAAGGCATTAATCGTGTAAAAAATCCCATGTACGGTATAAGGCGTTTTATGGAAACATAACTCTGAAAGCTCTATGATTTGCAGAGATTAAATTTACTGTTTCTTTGTCTTATATTTTTCGTCCTTTAAAAACGCGTAAAGTCAAGATGTTGCGTATATCATGGCATGCTCCTTACGCAGGATAAAACGCTTCAAATAAAATGGACTTGTGTTGTATATTTCCATGCTTGTTTTAAAGCAATGTCTTTTAATGCGTATTACAACACATATTTTACAGCGACGTTTATAGAGAATATAATCTAAAATCCTCTATGAAGTGTATCCTCATTTTTATGCTTAATAAAAGTGCCTAGCACTATCGTACACTTTGTCAGATCTCAATGTTACGACAACCCTTGGAGTTTAAAACGATTCATAAAAGGGTTTTCTTTACTCGTTTTTATTCACACGGCTCTCTCCGCTTGTTGTACAAGTGAAAGGTTTTGGTTGATTGAAACATGAAAAATAATAAATTATGATTATAAATCAATGTGATGTAGGTTCAGGAAAAATAGGGGTATTTACAGATTGCTCCTGATAGGGGCTCTATTCTTTAGAAGGGAAGAGGTCAATTCATTTTTTGAAGATATATCGCTTTTCTCTTTTATTGCTTTAGGGAATATTTGCATCGTTTTGACAGCATGTTTCTTGATGATTAAGTTTTTTAATGAAGCCGTGTTATAAAACATTGTGTTTTAGAGTGTTGATAGAAGACACATTCAGGCATATCAAAAACACAATGATGTCTTGTTTTTTTCAATATTTTATCTGTTCAGTACAGAATTGACCAGAGAAGTTCATGACCTAAATTAACAAAGGTTAGAAGTAAATTGCTAAGAAAGACCAATTTGGTCGTAAAGCAAAAGGGTTTGCTCATGCTTTAAAGGGCAAGGAAGAGATTATGTTTGAAGTGATGTGTAAAAGCCCGTGTAAAGTGCTCTTATCAAGCATATCAGGGTTAATCTTCTGAGAGTAGTTTTGTGAAACTAAGTCGTTTTTTTCCGAGAGACAAGACAATACGTATCAGGAAAAGATATTCATGATATTTGATTCCAAAAATAAAAACTGGCAAACCATGTTGCCAGTTTTTAAAAGCTGTAGCTTAAATAGGATTAGAATGAACGCTGTAAACGGATCATACCTTGAAGAGCACTTTTCTTATTGAATAAATGTTTTTCATTATTATTTTGATCCTTCACAATGCGATCATCATTCCAATTAACATAGGTTAATTCAGGTGTAATCACAAATCCTGGAACCAGCGTGTATGCAATATTTACAGAAGTTGCAAAGGTTTTTACAGCACTATAAGAAACTTGTGCATTCAAATTTGCTTTTGGCGTAAGCTTGTAAGTGGCACCCGCCCAAGCTGCCCATTTACCACCCCAGTTTGCATAAATCGTTGTGCTTTTTCGTGATAATTCATCATTTCCATTTACTGTGTAGTAATCAAGGCCATTTTTATAGCCAGCCATTACCCATAGATTGAAACGATCGTTGACATTGAAATCTGCACGTACTTTTCCAGCCCACTTTTTGTAGTAAGCATCATATGCTGCAACTGCTGAAAAACCACCCCATTTTTGCATGAACTTTATACCCAAAACCACATTCGGGGTGTAATTTTTAATTGCTTTACTTGGAAGAGTACCCTCAGTGATAGAAACAAGCTTATCATCTTTATCAATGTAGTATCCTGTTATTCCTGGAAGAGAATCTGCATTATTGCCTAATTCAGCGCCGATAATAGCAGAAAAGCCGGAATCACCACTAAAGGTGTAGGAAATAAAATTGGTGCGTGTTGTGCCGGCGGGCGCTATGCTGTCATCATTGAGAACATTTCCATAATCACCAGTCCAGCTGTTGAAAATTGTGTCATCAAGACCTACGCGAAAACCACCCAGTTCAATGTAAGCCGCAGCAAGCTTTGCAGCAGCATTGTCTCTACCATCACCCCAGTTTGAATAAATTCTTGCATATGAACGAAGTGTTCCCATTTCTGTTTCAGAAGCTGCTTGAAAAACAAGGGTGAGCCGTGATGCTGCGCCATAGGTTTTTCTTTTGTCTCTTAGTTCAGTTTCGGTTGTTGCATCGATATTATCACCGCCTATAAAATCAGTACGAACATTTCCTGATAAACGCATGCAGGTTTCTGTTCCAGGGATATAAAAATATCCTTTTCCGTAGGCATCACAAACGCGAACATATTCTACAGGTTCGGGTTCGGCGATAACTGTTGAAGCAGCATGTGCTCCAGAAATTGCTAAAAAAGCTGCTGTAGAGCTTAAAAAGAGGGATTTAATATTCATATAGGATCTCCGCGGTCCGGTTAAATTTCTTCTAAAGAGTACCATTTGCCTAACGCATTAAGGACAAAGACATAAGCAAAATACGCAGCACTTATTATCTTAGCTATACTAATCTTTTTAGAGTTTCAAATATGAAATTACCTTTTTGTAATGTATACATATACTATTCGAGATAATGTGGTAAAAAAGACACAATTTTTGTTTTATTAACTTTTGGTCCTATGGGATCAATAGGAGAAAAATTTTCAGATATTTGGGAAAAAAATCGAAAAAGTCTTGAACTTTCTGTTGATACCATTTATGCCTCTCTGTTGGAGAGGTGGCCGAGTGGTCGAAGGCGCTCCCCTGCTAAGGGAGTAGGGCTCAAAAGGCTCTCGAGAGTTCGAATCTCTTCCTCTCCGCCATCTATTATTATAAAAGCAGTCGATTGTGTGTAGAAATTTTGTTTTCAGTAATTTGTGCCCATTTGCTTTTCTACCAATCTCAATTGTGTGAAGTTTTTTGATTGCTTTTCTTGCTAAACATTTTCTATCGGCTGTTTTGGTATAGAGTGGTGTTATTTTATCCTCCTTCCATCTAAATTTATGTGCGAAATTGTAATACCTGCGTTAGCTGCACGTGTGGTTGCTCATTTTCTTAATTCCTGTGTTGATTTTTTATTTTATGTTTCATGAAACAAGTTACAAAAACTTTTTTTCTAATGGCGTAAACTAAAGCAAAACCAATGGGGGATATTTTAAGCGCAATACGTTTTATGTAAATCGCTATGCTAATTTATATTAAAGGAAATATGATCAGTTGTGAAAAAAATTATCACGAGAAAGATGAGTTTGTTTCAAAATTTCTCATGCTTTTGTTGATAAAGGAAAGCGAAGCTCTGTTGTCGCATTACATTGACGTTGCATATTTTTTAGCTAAGGATTGCTTATTTATTTTTATGGATATAGGGAGCAGCATGAACGTTTGTAAGAATAAGCGGCCGTAAAGCTAGATATGTTACAGATTTTGTTCTACAAAGTGTTTTTGACCTCCCTATGTCGTTTCAATCGTTTGGTGGCATATTTATTATTTTATGACGTTGTTTTGCTAAGCTTTTGCTTTTGCGTATCAATCAACACCTATTCCTTATACAACGGCATATTTGAGATCAATCTTTAAGATGCTTTACTGCTTTATCGGTTAGATCAGCTTTTATATATCAAATAGGGGAGAAAATATTGTATATATTTGCTAGCGCGTTATTTCTAAAAACGGAAGGATCTTTTAATGTTGAAAAAAAGATGAAAGCGGAAAAGGTGGAAATAAGCTCCCATTTTTATCATCATCTTATTAATTCAGTTTTACAACTTTCATGAATCTCTATGGTCGTGTCTTTTAAATAATGAAGATTACGTATCTTGCGCTTTTGTTTATCCCGTTGGGATTATGCCTCTCATATAAAAAGCATGTTCTAAACACAAATATACTTGTGTTGCCAATTTATGCACTTGTTTTAAAGAGATATCTTTGCAATGTGTATAAGCCCATTTTGCGACGCCACCTCGCAAATGGTATAAAACACAAAAGTTTCTGTGAGACATATAAAGCCTTATAAAGCCACACCATTTGTATACTTATGAAGATGCAAAGAGGTATATTATATATCTGCCTTCCAGTTGTGATAGATTTTGACTATGAGAGTTCATCAGAGGCATTTTTCTTTTCTAAATCGTTTTTATTTATACGGCTTTCTCCACTTATGATGTGCAAGCAAATGATTTTGATTGTTTCAACCATAAAAATAGATTTGAAAAGAAAGAATCTTACAATATTCAAGTTTGGTATATTATGATTATAAATCAATGTGTTGCTTTATATTTGCATTGTATATTGAAAGTTGGGTGTGGCAATGCTCTCAAAAAAGTATCGATTTCTTTTAGAAGAAAACATTGTGGGTGAAATGTTATGGTTTTCCTCTCATAGAGACTTTTGAGAGTGTTTCATCCATCTCATGACAACCAAACCACACATGAAAAAAGTAATGGTCGGTAATATTAGGTAGTAAGATGGAGAAACTTTTGCAGGAAGAAAAGAAATAATACTTAATACTGTAATTGAAAATACTCTTCCGCTAAAAGAGACAGCACCAACAATACCAGAAATATGTTGCGTTTGTTTTTGGTTAAGTTCTGAGAAAAATAAGCTTTTTGCCCCGATCGGTACAGTGCAAATAAATCCATGGATTAAAGAGAAGGCGATGACTGATGCAGCGGTTTGATGGCTATGAACTAAAAAATAGAGCGCTATGCACATCAGAGCAGAAAAGAAGGAAAAATATTTTATAGAATTCTTATATTTTTTATCAAGAACATGATACTTAGACATCAGTAAATTTGAAAAATATTGTGCTGAAAAGGCTCCAATATGGCAGCACATCAAGACGAGCATTTGCGAACCGTTGAGGTGATGAATTTTTCCCCCTGAAAGTATTATCGGTTGCCAGAAATGATAAATAATCTGAATACCAGCGCTAAAAAGGCACATGAGGAAAATAAACCATGCTCCTCCTACTGTGTTTTGAAATATCCAGAGCGTTTCCTTGGCATTGTGCAAGATTGTTTTTGTTTTGGACGTTTCAATTGTTGTTTTCTTTTCTTCAGGAACAATAAGGAATATCAAAAAAATAAATCCCATCATGAGGCATGAGATGATATATCCCATAAAATATTGTCCAGAGTAATAGATCGTTCCAATGCCTATAATCCCACTGAAAATACTTCCGAAAGAGTTAACCTGGTGGTAGAGATGAGCATAATGCGAAAAGTGATCCTGTTTATCGCCTAGAGAATGGTAAATCCATCCGTCAATGGCGCTGACAATGATGCAAATGCCCGCTGCATAGAGAATTTGCGCAATAATAAGTGCCGTCATATTGGGAGCTTGAAGGCATAAAAGATAAAATACTCCTGTCATAAAGACCCCAGCCATAACGGAATATTTACGTCGATATCTGTCAGATAAAACAGCGCAGGGAAAATCAAGCAGCAGAATAGTGGTGGAAAAGACAACCTGAAGCAGAGCTAATTGCGCCAGACTTACTCCCATGGACATTAAAAAAATAGCATGGTAAACGCCGATCAGCATGCGGACAGCATTATAGGATCCATAGGTGAGAGCAAGGGTGCGTGGTCTGTTCATTGTGTTGTTCCATAGATCGTACAATAAGAATTTCCACTGAACAGAATATTTTTCTGGGAAAAGGGAGCGGTTTCATATCCCCATTCAGGGATCAGTGGAAAGCTGTTTTCCATAACCACCCCAAAATTAAAAAGGTCCCTTAGTCTATATGAGACTTCAAAGCGTATTAATGAGAGCAAATGATGCAACTTTAAAGTGATTATGAGAAACAACATAAGCTTCATAAATGAGATTGTCATCTTTTGAGGGGAGCTGCTTGTGGGGCTGTTGCGTTCATAGCAATCATTTTGTCTAGATCTGTAAAATGATCCTAGGACGGCAAGATCATTGACATAATTAGAACTTATAGAGGCTTGTTTATTTTTTATATACCATTTACTGATCCATTCTCTTTGCTGATTAGGTGAAATAGCACAAATGATCCATAAATCGGTTTTTGGTAATTTTTGGATATCTTTTTTTATAGTCATCAACATTTGTAATCCCCACCTTCTTTCTGACTGTTTCTCCGTATCACTTTACGTCTAAAAAAGTTTTTTTCAGAATTCATCTTTACTTTATTTATTAAAAATTTATTAAAAAGATTGTCTCGCAAGGTGCGTTGTGATCACATCATTACGATTAAGAATTAAATTTCTGATATAAGAGGAAGGGTGCTTGATACATTGTGACTAAATACATAAATCTCTCCATATCCTGAAATGATGATTTCCTTTTGCAAAACAGTATCCTGAATGGAAGCTCGATAACCATTACTTTGATCATGGAAATGATAACCTAAAAGAGTGCTTATGAGTGCTTGAAGATATTCTTTAGATATTACAGACAGAACAAGAAAATAGTTTTAAAAGAAATCAAACGTGGGATAAAAGCTTTCATCTTATGATGGATGATGGTGAATTTTAAACTTCATCTACTGTTTTTTGAGCTACTGTGCTGTAAGAAAGATCAAACTCCCCCAATTCATGTCTCTAATTTAGATCATTGATCATAAATATTATATACTGTCTTTTCAAATTATAGCTTTGCTCATTGTTTGTCTTCACTGATTAAATCAACATTTCTCTAAAAATGCTGCTTGAGAAAAATGCATCCTATCAGTTTAATATTCTATGATCTTTTAATTAATTTAAAGAAGATAACATAAAATATACGATAAAAAATGAATAAATTTCAATTTTTATAAAAAAAACAAACTTTTTACTGTTGCTGATAAAAAACAAAGCTATATTAAAAGTAGCCTTTATATCCTTCAATACTATTGATTGTGTTTATCTGTTTTGTCTACTCATTATCTCACCATTGTTAATCAAAATATCATTTTTGAATTATTTATAGCATCGTATTAAACTCTTTTAAAGTCATGGATAAAAGATTAAATTACTCCTCTAGAGATATAAAACTAGATAGAAAATTCCATGACTACTCTGTTGAATAAATTAGTTTTTATAGCTTTACTCTATATGTGGCGTATTTAATTGTTGTACAACTTATCGTTTTTATTTTTATTATAGATTATTAAAAATAGATTTAATAAATTTCATTATGAATATTTTAATATGAATTGTGTGTCTATTTAAATTGTTGTGTTCAGAGAAAAAATAAAAAATGTTTACAAAAAAAGTTCTGTTTAGAGAAGGCTTATTGCTTATCATATTTTTGCTACCATATTTTTTGTCTACCTCGCATGGCTATACGGGTATAGATAAATTATTTTGTTCCCAAGTCGTTCAAGGAACGCAATGATGCGGTTTTTGAGTGGCTCGAGAAGGCTTTTACTATATTTGAGCATGTTGAGAAAAGGACAGAAGCCTTTCGAGGGCTAGGTGAAGCAAATAAGCATAAAAGATCAGTCTCAAATGTTACATTACTTAGAAGTGATTTCTGAACATCATGGACATGTTGATGGACTTAATAAAGAACTTGAAAGGCTCAATCACGAAATTGATAGTTTAAACAATAGGCTTCAAAATTTGAAGAAAATATCTCGATAAGAAAACAGAAAGTTGTTCATTGATGCAAATGAGGAAGAATGCATGAGATGATAAACAACGATTTCATTGAAAAAGGAATGAACGGTGGGATTTGCAATAGTACTCATCATATCCGTTACGGTTATTATAGGGACTCTTTGTTTTTTGTGTAACAGAAACTGTGAAAGAGCGGAAAGAGATAGATGGAAAAGATATGGAGAAGCACCAGAAACACGCTCCGAAAATGAAAGAAAAAAATGAGACCAGTATGACAATACAAGAAACATAACCATTTCATGAGACACTTCAAAATCCAGATAATAAGGTTTTGGGAGTCTCTTCAGCATTTGATAAAGAATCTGAAGTTTTAGCGTTTAAAGAAGTTATGGTCCTTTCATCGAAGGACTATAAAATAGTCCTCTGCATATTTGTTATCATTTTGGCAGTAGACTTTGTTATCCAGATGTTGGATAAGATCATTATCCAAGTATTGGATGGGGTCAGAGAGTTTGATATTTTTACTTTTATATGTATTTTTAGCTTATTTATTTTGATCTGTTGTTTTATGGCTATCCCGATTATTTTAATTTTACACAATACGATTGACGAAAAAATTGAAAAAAATACTTCAGCAATATAAACAGACTTGAAATGAGAGAATTTTACAGTATTCGGGTCTCTCATTCAATATACAAAACAGTAAATTATCATTATAAATCAATGTGTTGTGTAATAAATCTGATACATTTGAAGCAGAGTTTGATGATGGTGGCAATGATTTAGAGATTCCCTCAAGCAACAGTGCGCTACAGGTGATCTTTGGCTATGAGAACAGCATCAGTGCCTTTATGGGGTGTTTTGTTGTCGAATCGGTTGTAAGTTGTGGTGGCAGTGA
>NZ_JBHILT010000202.1:0-752 GCF_042193405.1 Bartonella sp. TT110JLCBS | reverse complement strand
AGTCTCCTTTGATTACTTTTGACTTGTCTTACTTTTTCTTGCAAGAAACCTAGATGGGGATTGATCAATTTAGTGAGTGGATTTCTTTTTCAACACCACAAAACAACGCATACTACAACTCATATCATCCAAATGAAAGGGGCTACCAAAACATCTTATGGAATAACGATAGACAACATTGGGAAGAACCTCAAGAGCAATTTCAAAAGGATGAGACACTCGCAAAGGATGCATCTTCATTGGAAAACGCGCTAGCTAGCTTTATTGAAGCTTCTGATGTCTCTTGCCGAAGAATGGAAGCCACACGAAAAATTCAAGAAACCTCCTACAACAACCTTGAGCATCAATTAGGATGGATACTTGACACACTCTCTAAGGAACAGAAATTGGTCGAGCAAACAACACCAATTCCTTGGAAAGATGATGTGGTGGCAACCGATGTTGAAGAGATGAGGCCAAGCGAGCATGAAGTTGTAGAAGTTGAAGAGATGCAAGAAGATCCATGCTCTCAAAGTGAAGATTGTTTGAAGGGGCAGTATGCTTGCGAAGGGGAAATAATACAAGAAGAGACATCAACGATGTATTGCCTTCAAGATAAAGAAGAAGACGAAGAAAGCCCTAAGGTAACGGATCAAGCGCAACTCTTCAAGATCGATCACCTCATAAAAAGCAAGAGAGAGGCTTCGGGTTTGGGAGACGATGTGCATGGGGCGTTTAAACCATCCAAATACCCACCTATGGTAAGCTTGAAC
>NZ_JBHILT010000201.1:0-756 GCF_042193405.1 Bartonella sp. TT110JLCBS | reverse complement strand
GCTTGATAGGTTTTTTCTGTTTGCGAAATTTGTTCTTTTTTCAACTCAAGCTGTTTTGTTAAGAGCTCAATAATTTCATCTTTTTTTAAAAGCTGAAGGATTTCCGAATATTCTGCTGATAGAGCAGGTTGTGGCGTTGAAGCAGGTTGTGGCGTTGAAGCAGGTTGTGGCGGTGAAGCAGGTTGTGGCGGTGAAGCAGGTCGCGACTTTTTAGGCGGGTTTGGCTTTTTTTTACGTCTAATTTTAACATCTCTAGTGTGTGTTGTATCTGAAAAGCCATGATATACCCTATGTATTCGACCGTCTTTTGTTTGGTAGATATCTACGTCATTTCTATCATACACCTGTTTGCTATTTACATGTGCCAAATTCATCATTGCCAAAAGGGTAACCATTCCTGTTATAATAAATCGCTTTTTCATCTGTCTCCTCGCTTGATTTCGGCAGGGATTGTTTTATTAATAGGTACACGGTTCCTATCATTTGGCTGTTTTAGCTTTGGTGCTAAAGCACAAGCCGATAAAAGGTTTGCAATCAAAATTATAAGAATGATCGACTTCATTTTAATATAACTCTTTTTTATTGTTATATATATCCTGATATTTGTTGTCATTATTATTATTTTGACATTAAAGTAAAGTGTATAGTTTGCGATAATTGATCTTTTCTTAATTTCATTTTTTAATTTATGAAAACAGCTCAATTTCGGTGCGAATATTTTTTACTTTAGGATTGGATATCCTTGTTATTTTGTCA
>NZ_JBHILT010000200.1:0-758 GCF_042193405.1 Bartonella sp. TT110JLCBS | reverse complement strand
ATATTCGCATGCAACTCATTAGCATGGGCGTATGGTATTTTTAGAAGCACCACATAGAGTTTTTGTGGTGCTTTTAAGGTTTTATAAATGTGTATAAAGCCTTTTAAGAGTTTAATAATGCTTGATCGATTTATAAGAAGAATTCGTTATTTTGCATATTAAATGAGAAAGCTCAAACATCGTAAGGCCTTCTTATTTCAAGCACTCTTATCATGCAATGCGGCGAAATTGTTTGCTTACACATCACAAATGGAGATGATACATAAAAAATTATTAAAAAAGCAGAAATGTTTTTTGTGAGCCATTTCAAGTGCCAAAGGCTATCACAATACGGAAATTGGTAAATACACTAGTGAAACCCGCCGGTCTCTTTTATTGAAAACTAAAAATAATGATGAACAACGACTTTTCGTTATACCTTTTACAGAAACTTTGCACTACATTCTTCACTCTCGCCGTCGTGAAATTGATATGATGAGCCTTGAAAGAAAAGACTATTTTTGTAAAAAAGATTAAGGGGCTTTTTAATTAAGAGTGTTTCAATCTTGCATAAAATAATGAGAGAATATAGAAGCACTTCATGGCTAAAAAACAAATTTCCTCTTTCGACAAACATCTTATTATCCGCCTTTTACGAGAAAATTTTCGTAAACATATGCGTTGGTACAGTGCGGCTATTTTCTCAATGATCATCATTTCTTGTACCACAGCAACCAGTGCATGGATTATGCGGGATGTTGTTAATCAGATTATTGATG
>NZ_JBHILT010000199.1:0-759 GCF_042193405.1 Bartonella sp. TT110JLCBS | reverse complement strand
ATTTTCTTCGCTATAGCAATAAGCACTGTTTTATTCACGCATCATACAACGAGTGGATGTACAACAGATGGTCTTTTTGTTGGAAGTACTTCTCCGATCAATTGTATTTCCAAAGAATATATAAGACAGAAAATAAAAAAGAAGCTATTAGAAAAAGAACGCGAAAGAGAATGGTTAGAGCTTGAACAATTTTCTGTTAGCGCTTGTCCAGGTGGAAAATTTCCTGTTTATTATGGCGTTTCTATTATCGATTGTGTTTCAGAGGAAGAACTAAAACAAAATCGTCTTAATCAAAATCGTTTTAATAATGAAATTAATATAATGAACTTATTCCTGCAATGGTTTATCGTAGCATTCGTAATAACAACGATAATGTCTGTTCCCATAAGTTTACTTTGGCGTTTTAGATTTAAGGTTCCTGCCTGTTTATTTACAATAATGACAACCTTGGCTATTATTGCCGTCCCTTTTACATTTGATTTATCGTCTCTCTTTTAATCTATTTTTGTAAAAAATATTTCTAAAATATTAAAAACACCCTGCATTTTTAAGCGTTTTGAACTGTATCTCCTCTCATTTAGAGACAATAGCCCCAAGTACAGCCATGCCACTCAATACAATTTTCACCATATTTATAACATAAAAATAACACATGTCGATACATTCAAAAGAGATCAATTAAACGATCTTATAAAATAAGAGCAATACACAAAGTGGCTGTATTTAATGATAGTAAATGAAGACGATTATTATGGAATT
>NZ_JBHILT010000198.1:465-761 GCF_042193405.1 Bartonella sp. TT110JLCBS | reverse complement strand
GTGAACGTAAATAAAACAGTGGGACGTATCGAACACTAGTCGGTAGTGGTGGCTAAGAATCTCAGCCTCATCTGTCGGGTCGCCGTAACTAAAGATTGGTGAAATCGAGTTTTCAAACATGATATGGTTACCGCCCATGTCTTTGAACCGGTCTAAACGGCGAAAGGCAGCCTGTTGAGCATCCTCAACGGTTGGGTACTGTTGGATAAAGAGTGGGGTTTCCTTGGCATAGGAACCATGAACTAAGCATTGGACGTCTAGGTCAGTGGCTAGGTGGATCAGTTTTTCGGTTGATT
>NZ_JBHILT010000198.1:0-441 GCF_042193405.1 Bartonella sp. TT110JLCBS | reverse complement strand
AAACTTATTTTCCGGAGCAATTAAATCGGTATGAAATTTTCCGTACACCATTGGGTGGTGGATGACGATGTTTTGGACGCCCTGACTTTTAACATACTGGACTGCATCATTCAATTCTCGGTACCCGTCATCAGTGAAATCGGTGGTATCCGTATAGAATTCGTAGGTGGTTGGATGATATTGCAGACGGTCGTTCATTTGGCGTGGATCACGACTACCCTTTAACCCCAATTGCGGTAACATGACATTCGATCCTTTCTAATAAATAAGAGGCCAAGTGAAACTTAGCCTCCAATTAAATTATTTCAAAGTATTTAAATAGCTTTCGATGGTCTTTAAAACTCCGTTATCATCGTTTGAAGGCGCAGTGTGTTTAGCCAGCTTGATGACCCGTGGATCACCATTTTGCATAGCATAGCTTTCGCCAACTAATTCTAGCAT
>NZ_JBHILT010000197.1:0-762 GCF_042193405.1 Bartonella sp. TT110JLCBS | reverse complement strand
CAAGCCTGTCTGTTTTGCATTTTCTTCTATGCTTTCTTTTTCCTCGAAAGTGCACCAAACACTTAATCTAAATTTTCTTGGTCGTGTCATTTTCCCCCTCTTAAATTGCGGATGCAATCAAACCTCGTAGAGCAAGATACGTTGAGCATTTTATGCGAATAAGTTGGGTAATGTTAGTTGCGTAGCGCTACATTACACATCTTGCCGTTTTCTTAAAGAAAAACTTTTATAAAAATTACCAAAATATCCCTTTAATTGACAGTTCTATTTATTTTTTGTAAAGATTTGAAAAATTTTGTAAAGAATTATAAAAAGTTGGTAAGTTAATGAAAAAAAAAACAGAATGGGGGAAAATGCGAATAGTCTTTCTAGCCAACAAAGATTTAATTTTAAAATCCATTAAAGAAGGGTATTCCCTAAAAGAAATTTTAAGAAAAAATCCAAATTTAAATATTTCATATGACGCCTTAGCATCATATGTGCGAAAATATTTTAAAAAGAATCTTGAGACTACTGCTACATCAGATTTATCAGTAAAAACTCAATCCAAAGAATCTACTTCTGCTAATCCTATTACAACACAACAAAAATCACGTACATTTATACACGATACAAACAAAAAATTAGAGGATATGATATGACAAATATTCACATGACCTTACAAGGTAAAGGAGGAGTAGGAAAATCATTTGTAGCTAGTCTTGTGATGCAATATTTACTAGAAAATAAAATAGACGTGAAAGGTATAGACACGGATCCTGT
>NZ_JBHILT010000196.1:0-762 GCF_042193405.1 Bartonella sp. TT110JLCBS | reverse complement strand
AAGAATTATGCAGAGGATGTCACATCTCGTGCTTTCCCCGCGGATAATGAAGTTTATAAACTAAAATAAACTTCAGTTTAAGATGAAAGGTTTGACAAGAGAACATTTGTTATTTTGATAATGAATGTGCATTTTTAATATATTTTGTATGCAATTTGAACTGTGATTTTTTCCATTTCTTTAATGAAGTCACGCCTCTCATGCAAAACAGAACGCCATTGGGTCGCTAATTCACGTGCTTTTTTAAAGAAAGCTTTCTTAAGGTACTCAACCTATTTCGCGACGGCGTTCGTGAATAGTATAGTGGTAAGTCCCTTATGAAGTGTATAAAATTTATAGAGTACTCCCGTCTTTACGCTTCATAAGAGAGCAAGCCGGCATCATCACGCACTTTGCCAATTTTCAATGTTGCGACAGCGCTTAGCACTTGAGATAGTTCATAAGAGGCATTTTAATTCTTTCTTTAAAAAATTTTACCCACACGCCAGACCCGCTTGTGGTGTGCAAGAGAATGATTTTGATTGATTCAATATAAACAGATTTGAAATGAGTGAAGCTTACGATATTAGGAGCTCTCATTCAAAATGAAAAAACAATGAATTATTATTATAAGTCAGTGTGATGATTCTGTAATGACAAGGAATCAACAATGCGAAGGGGCTATAATCTTTGGACATCCAAGTCATTAAAGCGCGTTAAAAATGCGTTTTCAATGTGTTGGGTAGAATAGGGGGATAAATTCAGATCATCGGGTAGAATATT
>NZ_JBHILT010000195.1:0-767 GCF_042193405.1 Bartonella sp. TT110JLCBS | reverse complement strand
AGAACTAAAAAAACTCCACCCATCAAAATTTGCTGCAAAATAAAACGCGCAAGCGCCATTAAATCACGGATACTAATATGTTTGGTGAGTTGTAAACGATCAGCTCCTGCTACAGGAATATTAAGATGTTTAAGAGTACGGGAAAGAGCTGAGACAAATTGATCACGTTTACGGACCAAGATCATAATATCACTTGCACGTATTAAGCGTCCTTTTGCTGGAAGCATTTCGCCTTTTTGTAACCAGTCGGCAATCGTTTCAGCAATTTTTTCTGCTAAACGCACTTCAGGTGTATCTAAATGATTAACAGTTGCATGCCAATCTTGAGGAAACTCACTCGTTTCTTTTGAAATGGCATCCCATATAACAACTTCACCGGGACTGTGAACACGGATAGCTTCATGCACCGTTTTTGTATTGTCTGCCGAAAGTCCTTTATAATTTTCTGGTGTTTCAAAAACAAGATCAACGCTTTTAAGAACATCTGCTGTAGAGCGAAAAGAATAATGCAGTTGTATTTTTTCAAATTGCTGATTTGTTTGCTGCACTTTTTTTTGAATAATTCGTCCATTTGCAGCAAAATTTTCTGGAGCAGCGCCTTGAAAAGAATAAATAGATTGCTTTTCATCTCCAACAGCAAAAAGAGTGCGTATGTTTGTTCGTTGGCTATACCCTGAAAAAAATTCCTGTGCCAACAGTTGAATAATTTGCCATTGCTCAGGGTTGGTGTCTTGTGCTTCATCAAGTAGAATATGATCAAGTCCCTG
>NZ_JBHILT010000194.1:314-767 GCF_042193405.1 Bartonella sp. TT110JLCBS | reverse complement strand
TAAGGACAATGCCGCGCTTTTAGAGGTTGCTGAAAACCTCTTTCGCAATGAATTGTCAGTGATTGATCGTGCGCTTTTTGTCCAGACTTACCGCGAATTGTGGGAAAAGAAGTATGGGGAAATTAAGGTTGGTGGGGACGGTAGTAATCAACATAAAGTCAAAAAAGAGCAATTCGGTCAAGTTGACCGAATTGCTCATACCGATGAAGAAAGTGATAAGGGAGTTACTTTTTGCTTTGCTAGACATGTGGCAGATCGCATTGGTTTATCTGAAGAGTCAGTGAGACGACTTAATCGTATTTCCAAGTATTTACAGCCAGAATTACGCTCTGTTTTGCGGGGGACGGCATTGGCGGATAATAAAGCGAAATTGTTGAAGCTTGCCAAGATGGAGCCGGCTGCGCAACGGCGGGTGGCGATTGGTTATCAACTGGAAGAGGGGAATTTACGCAC
>NZ_JBHILT010000194.1:0-263 GCF_042193405.1 Bartonella sp. TT110JLCBS | reverse complement strand
TAATGAACAAGAGCGGGTTTTTGCTCAGTTATTGGGTGTTTGGCAGAGAGCAGATGCGCAGACAAAGGCGCGGTTTTATGATTATTTGAACAAGCAATCGGGGGAGGTGCTGTCATGAAGAGGCATGGTTGCGGGCAGCTTGATTTTTTCCAAAAGCCGGTTTTTCCCTGCCGCGAACCCGTTGCGCAGATTGATTTAGGGCGGTTTCGCTCGCGCATTAAGCGTGCGATGGCGCGGGCTTTGAGAGAATGCCGGCATGAGCG
>NZ_JBHILT010000022.1:0-19230 GCF_042193405.1 Bartonella sp. TT110JLCBS | reverse complement strand
TTTTTTAACAATCTGCGCATCGCCCTGTCTGATACGGTTGGCAAATCGTTGGCGGAAGAAATCGGTACCGCCAAGGCTGAAGGCAAAATAGACACGGTCACACAGATCGTTGCCCACGCCGGTCTTGGCTGCTTAAAAGGCGCTGTTGCGAGCGGTGCTTGCACAGCCGGTGCTGTGGGGGGTGCTGTGGGTGAAGCAACTGCTATGCTCCAGTTTCAATTATGGGTGCAAGGCATTGTGAAAGAGGAAATGGGGGACCTAAACGGTCGCACCCCAACTCCGGAAGAGGAAGCGCGTATAAACGCAAAGATTGATGCGCAGTTTGCTGACTTTAGAGACCACACCATTGATGTTGCACGAGCTGCTGGGGGCGTTGCTGCTGCCCTTGCCGGTGGCAATGTTGATGCCGGCGCTGATGCCGCTGGTAATGCCGCTGCAAATAACTACCTCAGCAGTGCGCAACAAGCTCAGATGGAGAAAGAATTAAAGGAGTGCCCTGACTTTTTATGTGCAGCAGAAGTGTCTGCGAAGTGGACTGCGATTAGTACAGGGCAAGATATAAGCTTTGCGGCAGGTATGGTAGCTGGTGTCCCGGCTGAAATATACGATACGGTTGATGGTTTTTGGCAACTAGCCAAACATCCCAAAGAGACTTTGAAAGCGCTCAAAGATTTTTTCAGCAGTGGTGAGATTTTGGCGACAATTGGTCGGACCCTTGGACAGTCCTATGTAGATCGCATTAATAAAATGGAGGAGGAATATGAGCGAGCTGGTGCTGGTGGTTCCTTTAATGCTGGACTTGAATTTGGAAAATTATTGACTGAAACAGCATCCCTAATGACAGGAGTTGCTGGAGCAGCCAAGGGAGGCATAAAGCTTGGCGCAAAGGCTCTGGCTAAATTCGCTGCTAAGACTGAAGCAGCAGCTGCAAAAGCAGAAAAGGAAGTTGTTCAATCAGTTGGAAAAATTGGCTCTGAAGACAGTGCCAAAGGCGAAAAGATCAAAGATCCGCAGACAGGAAATAAAAACAGAGAACATCATGACAAAAAACGTGATAAGGACAAGCAAGAATTAGAAAACAAGGAAGAATGTACGGTATGCCAAAAAGAACCCTCGTTTAAGGCTGAGGTGAAGGGAGCTGAGTTTGAGAGTGATATGTTTGGAAGAAAACCACTTGAAAAAAGATCTCGTCCTGATCTTCTTTATATAGAAAATGGTGAATTAAAAATTAGAGAAACAAAAACAGGTGATTCCAAGCTTACAGAAAATCAAAAAATTTTGAAAGAAGCCTATAAAACAGGAGATGCAAAACCCACGGGAGATGTTATTAGAGAGTTTCTTGAGGAACACAAAGAAAAGCTAAATAAATATCAGGAAGAACTCAAAGAATTTATAGACGAAAAGAAACCAACTCAGAAACAACTGGATGATTTTAAGAAAGATTGGGCTAAAAACCAATTAGGTAGGGAGTGGGGAAGACCTATCGAATATGAAATTAGCCGTCATACAGGTCGTTTAGAAGAACTTGTACAGGGACAATAAATGAAGATACAAACCAAAGACGTAACAGAAATTTTAAAAATACTGGGCTGGGAACCCTATCGCGATGAAGTGGGAGACACTTTCGCGCATTATCATCTTCCTGACCGCATTGTGGGCATAGGCTATGATATAAAAAATTATGGAGAGAGCGGCAAAGAGTTCCGGTTATCGGCTAAACTCACTACTGCTTCCTATTGCCTTGCTCGGGAATATTCTAGAGGTGAAAAATCACAGCGTAAATATGAAGATGTGCTGTTTTACGCGAAGGAGGATTTTAATGTTAAACCTTCAGATCTTTCCGAAAGCCATATTAAGGACGCTCTAAATAGAGTGATTGCATGGGCGCAAGCACAGGATATTGAAAAAAAGTTGTGCGAGGAAGCTACTAATCATTCTGCCGTTGCACAAGCATTACTTGGTGATATGGAGGCTTTAAGGAGTGATAGATCTACCCCAAAACTATCTGTGCCAGAATTTGCTGATTATAAAACAATGACATCGGATGATCGCCTGCTTTTTTTTGCACAGGCCTATAAAAATGGGGAATTAGACGATATTCTAACGCGCAAGAAGCCAAAACAGCGCTCGATAAGTCTCACAGCAGCAATGCGCGTTCTTAAAACACAAGGGTGGTTTTCAACGGAACCTGGAAAAATGTGGTTGATTTTGCCCGACCGCTTTATTCAATTTGATTTTGGTTTTATACGTCTTCATGATAATTACAATGTCCGTATTGAAGCTGAAATATCTAATGAAATTATTTCTGTAGCTTGTAAATATATTCACTATAGTGGGGAGTATCGGTGCATATCACCTACAAATACTTATAATTCTTTTAACACGATTGGGGGGGGGATTTTTAGTGGTTTTGATAAAGGCATTGATATTTGTGTAGAGACATTAGATGAGAAAGAGCTTATCAAAATCTCTGAGCGAATAATACAATGGGCACGTGCCCAAGATTTACAAGCATCAATAGAAAGCAAAACACGTGTTCAAAAGTATAGCTACAATATACGTATAGTCTGGCATTTAGCTTGTTTAGCATTGACAGGTCAAATTGATATCCTGAAATCTTATCAAAATTTTTTAGAAGCCGGTACGATTTCTGGACATTTAGAAGACCGTGAAGTGGAGAAGTATGTTAATCACGCAGTTCAATTTGCTGAAGAGCATCTGAAAATCTTTAATGAGCGAAAAGCCATAGATGATCGTCTTAGTTTGCAAGATTTGTCTTTTCTTAATACAGTTTCTGAAGACTTAAAAAGGATGGGGTGGACAGTTTATCGCGATAAGAACTATGATCGCAATGCTTATTTTGTAAGTAAAGACCGTATCATCAATATAATGTACAGTCTTCAAAGTGATGAAGAAGAGCCGATTGTTGTATTTAAGGCTTCGCTTTCAACACTTGGCTTTTCTACTGCTCATAGAGAGATGTTTCCTAGATTGCCCCAATATATAGCTCTCAAAGAGGCAGAAGAATTTTATACAGTTTCTAGTACTGAATTGGATGAAGGCAAGCTAAAGGAGATTTGTACAGATATACTTGAGTGGGCTGATCGGCAAAATGTCAATCAAATCATCTATGATTATGCCGCTTTGCCAACAAACAGTGAAGCTCACCTTGTGGCACGTCACTTTATAGCACTCATTCTGATTGGTGATATTGAAAAGCTCAAATTTTATAAGGAAAGTTTCAGGGCAAAGAACCATCTAGGCTTTGTGGAAGGTATCACGAAATATACGATTGACAACTCTCTTACTCTTGCACGGGGTTATCGAGCAGGTTTTCCGAAAAATGCACCGATTTTAAGCTTGGATGCGCAAACAGCATCTGTTGCTTCTAAAACAACTTCTGTTGAAGTGGCAGAAGAAGTAAATGAAGCGGATGATACTGATGATCGTCTCACCATGGAAAGTGCTCATGCACTTTTAAAAATCCTAGGCTGGTCAACCGAGAAAATCAATGAGAATGATTATATGGCAAGCTATCAATTGGCTGATCGTGAAGTAGATATTCTTTATAACGACGAAATTGCCAAAGACTACCCGCAATTTGATAGCGCCTTTATGATTAGCACGGGCATTCTTTCCACCGCTTGTAAATTCATTGATCCTACCCACACGGAAGATATTCCAGATATACAGCTTAATTTTGAAGCCAAGGGATTAGAAATCTTTGAACCAGAAGTTACTGCGGATCGCTTAAAGCAAGCACTTGATGATGCGCTAGAATGGTCAGTCAAAGACATTGACCTTTCTAAAAGACTTCGCTCTGATTATGGTATAGCTCCTTGGGAAAAAGGCGCCACGTCTACGGATTATGCTTTACTTCATCTTGGCGCTCTTGCTTTATTGGGTGATGTTGAAGCCTTGCAATCTTATCAGAAAAGCTTTACGGCAGGTGATCACCTAGGCTTTGACGAGAGCATCAACAAAACCCACCTTGAACGTGCATTAGCTTTAGCCAAAGAAGTAGCAAAGGTGAAGCAAGTGAGCTACGCTTTGATTGAATGGGTAGCAAAAGATTTTGATAGTCACTTAGAGCTTTCTAGCGAGGAATAACCTCCTTCTTGGAAGGAGAGTTTGTTAAGTCTATTTAGAACAAAGAATACATTGATTATTTTGAAAAAATCGAGGGGCTTATGAATCATGAAATGGATAAAGAAAAAAATTATGGGAGCAGCTGAACCTGTGGAATTTAAAGGTAAAAAAGTTTATCAGGGAGATGAGCTGTTTGAGCCTGAAACAGTTTCTTCTTGGAAAGAAAAAGGACAGATAGTAACAGGTACAAATGTGGAAAGAATGGTATCAGGAAGAGCTCCTATTGGAGTCGATTGTAGGCCTATTATGTTATATCCTATGACACAAGAAGGTCCTATGGCTGAGGTTCTCTACTCATTTTATCAAGACAAGAGTTTTGTTGCGCCTATGAAGCCAAAGGAAAATTTTATCAGAAAAGTTATTTGTTGGATTTCAAAAAAAGACTCCTCAGCAAGAAAAAAGAAAAAGTAATTATTGCAAATATTGGAGTAATGACACTAAAAGGCGCTCTCTAAGCTTTAATGATCATCCCCTTTAATTATATCATATATTGTAAATGCGAGATGATTGCACAGAGACAAATGAGAAAAGAGCTCCTTCAAGAAAACATCCTTTATATTCTATCAATGTAATCCAAATTCCATTGGCTATAGTAGAGAATATTGATCAGTAGAAACACTCATTATGAGTAAAAACACACTGTGACTTATGGAGAAAAATTTATGAAAAGTTATACTTTATCGGATGTTGCACAATATATTGATATGCATAGTCATGCTATTAATTTTGGTACTAAAGATAATGCCCCTGATGATGTACGGATTAAAACAGCTGAGAACACTCTCGATTTACAATTTACCTCTTCCTATAAGGGTTTTTTAAAAAATTATGGAGGCGGAGAAGTTGGAGGTGAAGAAATATTCAGTATTTATGAAATCTGTGCAGGTATTCCTGCTGGTGATATTGTTTACCGAAATTTGCTTGATAGAAGAGATGGCTTTACGGACCCCAAACAACTTGTTATCTGCACAACTGATTTTGGTGAAACCTTTTATTTTGATTATACGCAGTTTCGGGATGGTGAATGCCCACTCTATCTCAAGTATACATCTGAAGATTCCGAATATTACGCAAGTAATTTTTATGAATTTCTCTGTAAAAGAATTAAAGAGTATGCAGGGGAAAATTCATGAAAACCTATACCTTAGATGATGTTATACAACTAGTTGATAATAGGATAATTGCGATTTATTGCCTGTTATGAAAACATCTCAATAGAAACTGACAATTATAGAGATGAGAAAAATACCTTTTAATAGACCTATGTCAGTGTTGTCAGTTCTTTTTAGCCCCTATGGCATTTTTTTAAATGAGAAAAAATTAAAAACATTATATTTCAATATGTTATTATTTTAATAACACAACTCATATCAATAGTACAATCTTTAAAGATAACCAATGATGTGAGTTGATTAAAACTTGTCAGTTTGTGTCAGTAAATTGAACTGATAACTAGATTATTTTAGTGAGTAATTAGTGCGTGTCTTATGAAAAGCGTATGAAAGTAAAAACTGATTACGTTATCAAAATCCCTTTTATGAATTTTTATAAGTTCATTTGAATAGATAAACTTATGATTTTAGAGAATGATTACAACGTGCTTTATGAAAAGCATATGATCCTTTAAGCCTTTCAAAAGATAGCTTGTAACTCATAAGAAATGCTATCAAGACCATTATGGTTATGAGTTTTGGAGGTTTAGGGGTTTTTGGGGGTTTTGGAGGTGCTTTTTACGCCCCCCCTTTACATATTTTTCAATAAAAAATAAAAGTCATTATATTTCAATATATTAGCATTTTAGAGATACAATCTATATTAAAACACAACCTATAAATACAACCAACGGTATATTTTTGAAGGTATTTTGAGGGTGTGAGAAACCTTCAAAACCTATAAGTAATATAAGAAAATGAATATATATAACTCTCTTTAAATAAAGCTTTTGAAAACAATAAAGCACTCATTTTAGATTACGGTATAATCTTTTAAAGGCAATGTAAAAAATCTAATTCACTTTAAGATGGGATTTCTTATAAGCCTTAAAGCAATCCAAAGTACAGTGTTAAAAAGTGCAAATGCTCTTTTTTAGAATAACGCATATAAACACTCCTTTTAGAGATTGTATGTAAGCAATGTATAAAGGGGGTATAGGAACCTATAGCTATAAGACCTTATACCCCTTGTAAGGTTATCACACTCATTATGTGAGCATGCTTTAATAAGCTTATTCAGTTTCTCTTATTTCTAATTTTGGTAAGTTCTTAACAATCTTCATTGTTTCTAAACTTACGGTAATAACCCTTTGAAATAACTCTAGAGGGTAGGCAGGGTTGCCAACGGTTTCAACAGCATAGCGATTGGCATCATTCACAATACCACTCTTTTTATCAGTCTTAACGCATTGACGCCCCATAACCCATTCAAGAGCAGGCTTGCCATTGACAATATACTCATAAGCTTCAAGAGGGATATCTGTTATTGTGATATTGTTATTATAAATAACAGTTGATTTATCTTTCTCTTTACCTGCTTTTGCGAATTTCATTTCAGTTACATAATAAAACTTTTCGGGATTAGAGATCTCTGTCTGTTTTGGATTACCCTTTTTAAAGGTTACTGGATAAGGTTTTACATCTTCATAATTCACATGCAAATGACCCAGTTCACGTCCTGCTGTCACAAACTTCCAAAAATCATCAGCATTTTTTACACACGGGATACGAGGCAATTCTTTAGAGAGGTTATCAGCATAACGAGAGCGGTAATCTTCCGAATGCAAAATTCCATAAACGTAATAGAATAAATCATCTTTCGTGATAGTTTCATTAGGATAAGCGGCTTTAAAATGTTCTAACCCTTCATTCGTAATGGCATCACGCTTTTGTAAACTAGCTGTTTTACTTTCTTCTGTAAATAAATAGGATTGTTTCTTGTTTTTATCTTTTGAGATTGTGCTATCTTTGTAAATATAGCGCGGAAAGCATTGACTAGTATCCATCGCATGAAAATCAGGCACATTTTTAGTCATAAATACAGAAAAACCACACCTTGCTCCTATGCCTGTAATTTGAATTACTTTATTTTCAACCGTTTTCCCCATCGGAAATATACAAGGAATTTTAGCAACCATTTCATTAAAGGCACGATTGTAATAAAGCCATTGCTGTATAAAAGGACGATAAAGGCTTTGAATAAGGCATATATCTTCAAATTCAAAAATCTTTCCTTTAGTTAAATGTTTTTTAAGATTAATACTCCAACTAATTTTGCGTTCATCCGTATTGACGAAATCGTCTACGACATTAGCACGTGTTTTTCGGTCAGTATGTACATAAGTATCATTAAAATGTTCCACTTCGCTATTATAGGAAGCAATCATATTATTCATGTTTTTCTTTAAAACTTCACGGCTGGAGTTATATGCCCAAGCATCACGATTAGTTTTTAGACCACAAGAATAAATCTCAAACAGTTTTTTATCATAAGGTTTCTTATCACCTAGAGCTAAGAATGTTTCAAAACTGTCATCACGTTGATTTATCCAATCACCATGTTTATCTGGTGTAATCATTTGCCAGCTTTGTTTACGTGTAATACCACCAACACTACCAAAGTATTCAAGAGCTGTAAGTTTTTCTTTTATCGTACGATTATTACCAATATCATGATAGTAAATTTTACATTCTTCAGAAACATTGGGATTTTTGATAAATAAGGTTACGGCAATACCAGTCATACTACCACTACCAAAAACATTTTCTCCTTCTTGAGCTTTTCCATCGCTTAACATATTTTTACGGATATCCCCCCGTAAATTAAGTACATAAATGCTCGTAAATTCGTTGGCTAAAGATTTTCGTAAACCATCCATTGTCGACTTTTCTATATAACCAGATCCAGAAACAAAGCCGATTACCCCAGCATTATCAATACGATCACTAGCCCAGCGTATAGCACGAATATAACTATCGTAAAGTGCTTGCATATTGATTGATTCAGATTGAGCAGCATAGGTTTCACGAATACGGTCATTTAATATGGGATAAGGGGTATTCTTTGCATTGTCATTAGCACTTTTTTGACCTGTTGAATAGGGAGGATTGCCAAAGATAACTTCGATATTTAGATTTTTCTGGTGTTCTAAATATTCACTGTTTTCTTTGAATAATTTTTGCAGAAGGTTCTTTTCTTCAAGCATCTGAAACGTATCAGTCAAACCAATATGCTTGAAAGGGATATACTCACCTTTCATCAAACTATGATAAGTCGATTCAATGTTAATCGCTGCTATGTAATAGGCAAGCAAAACAATCTCATTGGCGTGGATATCATGACGGAACTTATATTCCATATCCTCTGGTTTGATGAGATTGGATTGTAAAAGCCGTGTAATAAAGGTTCCCGTTCCAGTGAAAGGGTCAAGAATAGAAACACCCCGTGACCCCAAGCTTTTTCCAAACTCATTACGCAACACATCATCAACAGAATGAATGATAAAATCAACAACCTCAACGGGTGTATAAACAATCCCAAGCTTATCCGTGGTTTTCTTAAATGCCTTGGCAAAAAAACTTTCATAAAGTTTGATAATAAGATTCTGTTTTGCATGCGTTTCGGTGATACCTGCTGTACAGAATGTGACACTTTTGTAAAATTTATCAAGATCTTTCGTTTTCTCTTCGATATTGGTTTTATCCAGTTCCGTTAAGATCTTATCCATTGCTTGCGAAATGGCATTGTTCTGTACAAATTCATTGCCTTCAAACAAGGCTTCAAACACGGGACGCGTGACAAGATGTTGTGCAAGCATCTCAATGGCTTCCTCTTGTTTGATTTCACTGTTGACGTTGTTCTTTAATTCCTTATGGAATGCATCAAAGGCGTGAAAGGCTTCACTCTTTTCATCGGAAATCATATCTTTAAGATGATTGATATGGTTTTGAGCAATCTCAGCAACATTGTTCGCCCATATGCCCCAATAATCCGTGATTTTAAAACTATCCAGAAAAATGGCTTTGACAAAATCAAAAAATTCAGAACGGGGGAATAAGTCTTCTTGTCCTCCAGATACCGATTGAGATTTGCTTTCTGCTGTTCCAATGACACGTCCAGAACTTTCTGCTTTTGATGGTATCGAGATCTCATCAACCGTTGTGGTGAGTTCTTGTAATTCATTGGCACGCTTAATCTCTATAATCTCAATCGTATGGCTGCTATCTTGTCCTAAAGACATTTGATTAATCGTCCGAGCAAGCCTTTCATCATGAGAATGTAAAGCATGCAAAACTTGCCAAACAACACGGTATCTCTTATTGTTTTTTAAAGCCTTTTTGGCTTCTAAGTGTGAAGGAATGATAATGGGTAAAATGATATAGCCCGTTTTTTTATTTGGAGCACGGCGCATCACACGCCCTACCGCCTGTATCACATCCACTTGGCTATTGCGCGGGTGTAAGAACATGATCGCATCAAGAGCAGGGACGTCAATTCCTTCAGACAGACACCGAACATTGCTTAAAATCCGACAAACATTTTGACCCGCATCTTCTTTAAGCCAATCCAGTTCCTCATTGCGTTTTTTGACACTTTGCGTTCCGTCAATATGTCTTACTTCACAGTTTAGAAAGGGAACGGTTTGAAGGAAATCATCAATATGAGATTTGATAATTTTATTAAAGAGCTTTGTTATATATTGAGAGGTGTTAATGTCTTTGCAAAAAGCTAAAGCACATTGCATGGGCTCTGTATCATCATCATCAACAGCCGCTTGCTTATCTATTTTGGTAAGTGCTCTATAACAGCCAATAATTTTTGCCGCATCATCTAAATCAATTTCACGGTTTTCATTGGCAATAATCTCCTGTATGGCTGGTGTGATATAGGTTTCATTAATGCCTAAGACCACAATTTTGTAAGGGGTTAACAGTTCATTATCAACAGCTTCTGCGAAGGTATAATGATGGAGTTGTTTTCCAAAAAGTGCTTCATCATCCATAGAGGCGAGAACGGCATTGATCTCATCAGCGTGCCTTTTAGCAGTGTCACTAAAGATACGAGGCGTTGCTGTCATATACAGACGTTTTTTACCTCGAATAATGCTGTTATCATGAACCTTGATAAATTCAGATTCATTGTCTTCACTTCCCAATGAAGCCCCAGTTGTTCTATGAGCTTCATCACAAATGATCAAATCAAATTCGGGTAAACCATGCTCTTTTTGTGCATCCGAAATCACTTGGATAGAATGATAGGTTGAAAAGATAACCGTCATTGCATTTGCTAGGTTTTCACGAGCTTCTTTGGCAAGGGCTTTTGCATCTGTTGTAGCAGGGAGAACAAGATCTGAGGTTTCCATGCCAACAATATCATCTTGGTTTTTACGACGCTTGCCTACTTTTGTATCTGAACACACCGCAAAGGAACGCAAGGGCACTTGTGCATCGGCTGTCCATTCACGGATCGTTTGCGAGACTAAAGCAAGAGAAGGCACCAGAAACAACACACGCTTGCCTGTTCCTGCTATGGTTTCTGCTATCTTAAGGCTAGTGAAAGTCTTCCCCGTTCCACATGCCATAATTAGCTTGCCACGATCTGCTTCTTTTAAACCTTCACAGACTTTCTTGATGGCTTCTTCTTGATGGGGACGAGGCTCTTTTGTTGATTTCAGAACAATTTCTTTTTTAGTTGCAAATATTTGCCAGTCTATACGACTGTTTTCCATATGACGAAGGTCAATGCGATAAACGGGTATCGCTTGTCCTTTAATCATGGCATTCACATTGTCACTTAATTCCACTTCCGTGCTATCAACAAGAAGACGATATTTAAAGATGTCTTTCCCAGAGGCTGCGATAAAGCTATCAATATCCTTTTTACTAATCTGATGATCTGCTTTATAAAACTTACACTGAATAGCCACATAGCCTTCTTGATGACGAAGCTTAGCAACCAGATCAATGCCGATATCATTTTTATTCCAACCTTCACGCTCTTCAGCCCATTCATAATAGGTTTCTACCTTTTCATATCGTCCATAATGGAGAGGGTCATGCATAAGATATTTTGTCACAAAATCTTCAAACACTTTCCCCCGTAGAGCATTTGATGTTGCCTGTTCACGATAGGATTGTAAAAGGGAGCGTAAAGTGAATTGTTCATTATCATACTTAATAGATTGAAGCATATTGTAATAAAAATCCCTTACCTTATGAGATGATTAATATTTATCAAAAGAATCAAAACGAATTCAATTAAATGCACTTAAAGCAAATAACGATAAAAAAGGGAAAAAAACTGCTAAAAAAGCCGATATTTTTTTCAAAAGGGGTCTTTAAGGCTGCTTATCAACAGCCCATGACATGGAATAAGATCAGCAAAGTAGTGAAATTTGCTATTCATTTCACGTATTCATCAAGATAAATGTACTACGTTCTTTAAAATATCAGAATGAGTATTTTGATAGGTTTTGTCTGTTTTTAAAACCCCCAAAACACCTACAAAACCCTCTTAGATATATATTAAAAATTGTATTTATGTGTTATGTTTAATATAGGTTGTTTATTTGAAAGATTAACTTATTGAAATATAATAACTTTTATTTTGTATTAAAAAATATATATAAAGGGGGGGTAAAAAGACCCCCCAAAACCCCCATACCCCCCCAAAACTAATGATGGGAAGTGCTTTAAAGGTTCACTGTTATATTGTTTAATGTTTTATAAGATTTCCAAATTGCCTCAGTGTGATGTCTTATGACTTTTCACTAAGGGGTGCCATTCATAACGTATGGTAGGTCGACCGCCTTGGGAGTTATTCTCTCCAGAGATTTCACGAATATAGTTACAACGACATAAAAGCTCTAAAGCTTGCTTAACGGTTTGATTGTCTGTTAAATATTTCCAATCACGTTTATAAACATCCCTTGCTGTAAAAACATCGGGTAAACAATCACAGCGTTCAACAATTAATTTTGCACGCTCTGCTGTTAATGTATCCCCCGCCGCATAAAATCTTTTGACATGACTTAACAGATATTTTTCCCAACGCAAGGCTGTTGTAATGGCATAGAGACCAATTTCTAAACCACCACTATCAAGAAGTTCAAAAATCAACGCAAGGCTTGCTATGGTCTTTGGCATTTTTTAAAGATGCGATTGTAAGCTTTCTGAGTGAGTACCTCCTTTTGCCTCTTTATGAAGATGCTCGAACCATTCATAAAACTTCACTTGTGCTTTAGGAGAAAAACGCATAATCAGTGGTTGTTCGGGAGAACCTAAGCGTTTATCACGAAAAGAGCGAAATACCCCTTCATACTTTTGCCAGACCTCTTGATTGGGCGGTTTATCAACCAATTGCCACTCTTTATTGTCATCGGGCCAGACAATCATTTGAAAGCGTTGCAATAAACCGTCATCGTTTATTCCACGGTGTATGGCTTGAATGAGCGGAATAATGCGTGAAGGTTGAATGCCTCCAATCATGGATAAAGTGACATAAGGGATAAAAATGGTTCCACGCTCTATACGGTCATAAGTAAATTGATCATCGCCATTAAAAGCTGTTAAATAAAAGGCGCGGTCTGATTGATATTCCTTTCTTTCTAGATTGGCTAAAAAGCCAGCCAATTCATCACGCACCATTAAGAGACCACGGGGGTTTTCTTTTAAGAGTTCCCCAAGCTTTTCAACAGACACATCATTGACAATAGTGTCATCTTCATTTTTACGAGTAGAAACTAAGCGGTGTGCAAAGTGCATTATGCAATCATATTCGCAATATTAGAAAAATAATAATTTATCATTATTTACTGATACGGAGCGCAGTATTGTAGAAAATAATTTTCTTCAATTACAAAATAAATAAAAATACAGTTGATTAAGGAAATTTTTTCTTTGTATGGAGCACACGTAAAATACGCACAACGCCATTTGAAATATCATAAATCATGATATAATTTGGATGTACAATAAGTTCACGTGTATTTACAATTCGTCCTAAACGACCAAGGGTAGGAAATTTAACAAGTTTTTCTACTTTTTCAGATAAAAGTTGATCAAACTTTAAGGCAGCGGAAGGATTATCTTGTGATATGTATTCACGTATCTTTTTGCGGTCAACGTGTGCTACTTGTGTCCAAATTAGCTTCATAAAGTTGATCTATCTAGTTTACTTTGTGTCTTTAAGCGCCATTCTTTTGCTTCTGCTTCGATTTCTTCAGAAGACATTATATCACTTGCATTAGCAGAATTTATCCCTAATTGAACTTGTTCCCGAAACCATAAATCGTATGCACTTTTTTCTTTTTGTTCTTTTACGATATCGCGCATATAATCGCGCAATAATTGTGCACCAGATCTATCACACGCCTTTGCTGCTTTGGAAAATTCATTTTTTAATACATCATCGACGCGAAAGGTAAATGTTGTCTCAGCCATTTTACGACCACTTAATGTGTTACAAAGTAGTTCTAATGTAATGTATTTTTACTGTTTCTTCAATAGGTACTATTAGAATAGATATTTTATATCTATTTTGCATTTTCATAGGGTTGAAAGGGACGCCCATAAATCAACGGGCTCTGATAACAACCCAGACAAAAGAGCCAGACCGGTTTCAATGCCTTCACAAATGACCAGATGTTTTGGATTGGCTTGACTTAAATACACAGCACCTCCAGTGACAGAACCCAACATGGCTTTGGCTGGTTTTTGATCTGTTTTACAGCCATTGTCTTTTAAAAAGGTTCTATGAATAGCAAAGGAACCAGCGCCCTTAACAAGAGCCACCAACGCGGGCAGTGTACCCCCAGAGGGGTGTGGACATTTGTCGTAAAAGCGTAAATCAGGAGGCAAATCACATGTAATACCCCGCATACGTAAATAGGTTTCTGCTAAAGTGTTTTTAATTGGTTGGCTTTGTTGCCAAATTGCTTTTGCTCTCTCTGCTTTCCTTTTTGCTTGTTTGAGATCAGCACAAAACTGTTTGGAGAAAGAGAGCGTCTGATCATAAGCTTTATCAAAAAAGGCTTGTTTTCCAAGCAAGCCAATTCTAATAAGCGCTTGTATGATCTCTCTAAAAGAGCAGCCAGCATAACAAGTGAGTAAAAGACGCCCATCATGTCCATTGGCAAGGGATAAACTAGGCAGCCTATCATCATGAGCAGGGCAACGGGCTGTTCCATAACGCCCATGCCAAACCCCGCGCAAGGCACGAGTAATACCCCGCGCATTCTTAAAAGAACACATCATTTTAAATCCTATAACATTGCGTCATAGGACGGATTATGCTATCTCTAGATTGATGAGTTTGAGAAAGCCTTGTCCGTCCTTATGTGACAAGGTTTTTTTTTATGCCGCGTCACTTTGACGTTGCTGTTTCGCTTGTTCGATGACATTCAAAAGATCCGATTGTAACCAACGGGATAAAAAACCAAATTTTAAAGGTTTTGGGAGAGAGCCATTAGTAACATGACGGCGGAATGTTGAAACACTCATATGAAGCAATTTTGCACTTTCACGGTCTGTTAAAAGAATATCATTTTCTGTCATTCTAAAATCCTTTCATAATAAAAAATAGAAACAAATCATGCCTATTTATTAAGCACATTTTGGTTCATTTTTGAAGGTATTTTATTTATAGAAAACAATATATTATCATATAAATTCTAATGTGATAATTTATGAGTTTTATTGAGAAAGAATGAGTGAGAAGAGAGAGAAAGTTATCCACAGATCATGGGGTTATGCACCCCATATCTTAAGATTGACCAGTGACATAAGCCGCCCATTTATCCATATAAACACGGCGCTGTTCTAGATAGTCAGTACGACGATAGGCACGCTCTACTTTGCCGCCAACTGTATGACTTAGAATAGTTTCAGCGACCTCATAGGGAGCATCGGTTGTTTCAGCAAGCCAATTGCGTAAACTAGAACGAAAACCATGCGGGCAGGCTTCAAGTTTATTGTCTCTCATATATTTTGCCATACAATTCTCAGCAAGGGGAGCACGACCGGAAAAAGACAGAATGAAATTACTTTTGGAAATACAACGGGCTTGTTTAATCACTTTTAGCGCTTCAGATGATAGAGGTACGCGAAATTCTGTTGTAGCGTCACGCAAACCTTTCATATTCTCAGCAGGAATAGTCCATACATCATCTTCAATCTGATCTTCACGAATATGACGCAAAGGGTTGGTACGAACGCCTGTCAGGATAAGCAAGCGCAAAGCCAGTTGTGTTATGTTTTGTGTTTTACAGAGTAACTGATAAAAGGCGGGAACATCTTTCCAATCCATTGCAGGTCTATTAGTGGTTTTATGACGTTGTTTACCTAAGAGCGCGCGTGCTTTTTCTGTTGCTTGTAAATCAACATCTAACCCTAATGCAGCCGCATGTTTAAGACAAAGATTAAGACGATTTAGTGCTTTCTCTGCTGTTGCAGCTTTTGAATGCCAAATAGGGGCAAGAACATTGCGTATCTCTGTTTGTGTAATCTCAGAAACAGGCAGACAGCCTAATTTAGGGAGAATATGTAGGCGTAAAGGTGCAAACCAATTCCCATCTTTACCATCCCCTTTTAACTCAGATTTCCGACTTTCAAAAGTATCTAAAGCAATATCTTTTAAATAATGAAGATTACGCATTGCCTCACGCTTTTGTTTATCGCGTTCTTTAATGGGGTCACGACCCTCATGTAAAACAGCACGCCATTGGTTTGCCAATTCACGGGCTTTTTTTAAAGAGACATGTCTTAAGGCGCCCAAGCCCATTTCACGGCGCCGACCGTGAATGGTATAACGATAAAGCCATTGAGCACCACCATCTTTACGCTTATGGAGGATCAAGCCGGCACCATCATTATATTTGCCAGCTCCCAATGTTGCGACAGCCCTTGCGTTAAGACGATTCATAAGAACCATTTTCATTCCTTTCTTATACAGTTTTACCCACACGCCAGCCCCGCTTATGCCGTGCAAGCAAATGGGTTTGTTTGATTCAATATAAACAGACTTGAAATGAGAGAATCTTACGTTATTCGAGACTCTCATTCAACATACAAAACAGTGAATTATCATTATAAATCAGTGTGTTGTAGGTTTACAGAAAAAGATAAGCCTCCGCGTTTACCTTGGTTTATCAGGAGCCCCTTTGCTAATTTTTTATATTATTCAACGCCTATAACAGAAGGTCTGAATGACAGAGAGCATCATGAACATCACCTCATGGCAGAGAGGGTTGGTGGTGTTGAAACGCGCCCCGTTAATGTGAGTGTAATTTATGGGATCAAGACATGAGGAGTTGAAATGTCATTAAAACCGTTTGCGATATCAGAGATTAGCGACCCGTCTCAAGTACGGGTCGTTTTGTATTCGGGGGAAGGTTTTGTGCATGCGCCGCTTAATGGCGTTTTTGATTTACTGAAAGCCGCTTTGAAAACGGAGCTTGATGGTTCACTGAAAGATTTAGAGAAGCGCTTAGAGACCTTAAGAGAAGAGTTTGAAGATTTGAAAGAGTGTTCATTTTAGGTTTAATGAAGGAATAAAGCATATGAAAATACCCGATCATAGTCATGAGTATTTGATACCAATAGCAACGAAAGAGGAAATCAGAGAAGGAAGTTCGCAAGATAGTGTTGTTGTTCCTAAGATTTTAGGGACGGCGTCTTTGTATTCGTATGAAACTTTTGCACCATTAGAACAGGTTGTTAATGCAAGGCAAGAGTCTGAAAAAGCCATGGCGCGTGCAAATAGTGCGCAACAGGTTGCAGAGGAATCGAAAAGGGTTTCTGATCAAGCGCTTACAGAGGTGACAAAAACGGGTGAAGCGGTTACAGCAGCTACGACAACCGCTAATCTTGCAAAAGATACAGCGGATACAGCCAAGGGCTTAGCAGAAGAATCCAAGAGTGCATCAGATGCCGCGAAGCAAATGGCAGAAGAGGCGAAGGCAGGAGTCGATAGAGCTACAGGGGAAATAAGTGGTACGAAAGGTTCATTGGCTACGGCATTGCAAAGTTTTTCAGAGGTCAAGCAGGCAAGTGAGAATGCCGTCCATGTCTCGACAGAAGCAAAGAGATTAGCCGATGAATCGAAGTCCATTGCTGAACGTGCAGAACAAACAGCGAGAGATGCTTCCCAAACAGCAACAGAGACAACCCAAGTAGCAGCGACCGCGGTAGCGACGAGTCATGAAGTTAAGACGATAGCAACACAAGCAAGTCTTAAGGCGGATGGAGCCAAACAGACAGCTGATGATGCTAAGGATATTGCAGAAGCGGCAAAAGCTCTTTCAGAACAATCCAAGAATGCTTGTGATGAAGTCAAGGAATCTGTTGCAACTGTTAAGATAGTTGCCGAATCGGCGCAAACAGGAGTGGAACAAGCCTCGCAAACAGCTTCAGAAGCGAAGGGTTTAGCGGAAGCGGCGAAAAGTGCAGCAGAGAGTGTAACAGAGAAAGTAGATCAAGCACTAAGAGAGGCTAGCGATGCAAAATCTAAAACAGAAGGCTTAGAAACAATAGCCAATGAAGCAAAATCCACGAGTGATCATGCAAGCCAAACCGCTTTGAGTGCAAAAAGTTTATCAGAAGAAGCGAAGAGTGTTGCGGAGCAAGCAAAAGAAGAAGCTGATACGACGAAGCAAGGGCTTGGAGAGGTCAAGAGTTCATTAGACACGGTGACCGCAACGACAAATTCTGCGAATACAGCCGCCTCTGAAGCAAAAGTGTTAGCGGAAGAAGCGAAGAGTGCATTGACAGAAATTCAAGAGAAGGCACAGAGGAACAGTGACAGTCTTTCTGAACTTCAAAGTAAGGTAGGTTCTCTTTCCACTAATTTGTTAGAGAATGTGCGTTTTCATCAACCTAGCAGAATTCTGGAAGCGGATTCACACAATAGAAAAGGTCTTGTGATCAATGAAGGGGCGTGTTTTCGCTTTTATCATGGTGGTGAGAATGGGGGTAGGTACCTCTTTTACCGCACTCCAGGGCGTGGAAGGATGACTTTTGACGAAGATCTTGAAGCAGGAAAGGATTATTATATATATCTCATCTTAAAAGATCAGACGAATGAGCTATCCTTTGAAATTTCGCAAAATCCGACAGCTCCTAATGGCTATACAGAGGATAATTCTCAAAAGATTGGTGGATTTCATACGCTTTGTGCAGATGTTGGTGAGATTGAAGATCATCCGTTATCGGGTTATCAAGCGGGGGATATTCTCCCTGATTCTGTTTGGGGTCTCAATCACCGTCCACGTAGTGACCCAGAGGGAATGGTTTACGATCCGTGGAAGAATATTTGGGTTGATGTTTATCTTCAATCAGGGACAGATGAAAATACGAAGTCTGCCTATGGTGTTCCGATTACAACCAATCGTAGCTATTCTGACCATCACGTGGATTTGTCGTCTGTTAATAAGAGATTTTTGACGAGTGATGAGTTCGCGTCTTGCATGTATGGAAGTAATCAAGCAACCAGTATTGTCAACAATCAAGCGCCTTCTTCTAAGACGTCTGGAGGACACGTTGATACAAACAATAGACGGATGATTTCGCATATCGGTTGTGAGGATGGTTGCGGTTATGTTTGGCAATATTTGTCTGGTTGTTATCCAGTGACGAAATGGCATACAGGGGAGCAAGGAAGCAGTTTACGTGTAGACATAAATGTTATGTTGGGAGGAGGCGATTGGTCCGGTGATGCTAGTAATGGTGAATTTGCGCGGAATTTTGCGCATTCTCGTTATGTGGAAGATGAAAAAATAGGTGCCCGTGGATGTAGCGAGCCACTTTATTATAATTAGCGCGAGATTGATTAGAACATCATTTTATCCAGCCCCACTTTTGTGGGGCTTTTTTTATGGAGCGTCAGATGAGAAAGATATCGAAAGAAGGATTAGAGCTTATCAAACAATGGGAAGGTTTACGTTTAGAGGCATATCGAGATACGGCATGTGTCTGGACGATTGGTTATGGTCACACCAGCAATGCGGGTCACCCCCTTGTCAAAAAAGGCATGTGTATTAGCCAAGAGCAAGCAGAAGAAATCCTTTGTGAAGACTTAAAGCAATTTGAGAAG
>NZ_JBHILT010000193.1:0-770 GCF_042193405.1 Bartonella sp. TT110JLCBS | reverse complement strand
AAACCCCCTTGCGATGCGTAGTGATGGTCTTGTGAAGCCGTCTCGTCCTCTCCACCGAGTCCCTTGTCAAGCCTAAGGCACACACCGCTGAATCGATGCCGACGGAAGCTCCCCCAATAGCTTTCTTCCAAAGAACGTCGATGTTGATGCCTTGGATGCGCTCCAAAAGTCTCCTAAGATCCATTCCAAACCCTAGCCGCAAGCCCTCCAAAAGTTATGTGAAAGGAAGGGCAAAAGTCCCCAAATAAATCTGAAATCGCACTATTTAAATGCATGATTTCGGGCATCCACACACCCGTGTGGATTCTCTGGAAAGTGGTTACTGTTCTCTGGAAAGTTATGAACGATAACTTGCTCCCGAAATCGTTGTAACTCCTCAACAAGCACGGACACGACCTAATCTTGCTTCTTTTCATCCAATTCGTCTCCACAACCCTACATGCACAAAAGAACACAAATACACACAAATTAATGATAAAACCTGAGAAAAGATGATGCTCATTGTAAGTAAATAGTATGTTTTATTAGTATATTTCAAGCACTTATCAGTGGGCGGGGAGTTCACATTACACACGTTCTATACTTATGCATTCATTGTTCATGCACTACAGCGAAATTGCTCTTTGCTGGCGTTTTTATTAATGTTTACCGGCATTTTAAAATGACACGAATTTATGGGGTGGCGTTTTAGAAAAACGCCGGTTCAAATGCCGGCGTTTACCTATGTCGTTGAAGTTCCGGCGTTTTTATTTGTAAACGCCGCCAATGGG
>NZ_JBHILT010000192.1:0-770 GCF_042193405.1 Bartonella sp. TT110JLCBS | reverse complement strand
ACCACTGTCATTGCAGGGCAGGATGGCAAACCGCATGATCTTAGCATCACAGGCAGTTCCATTGCGGCTGATGGCAAGGTAGGGCTGAAAGCCAGCAACGATGTCCTGATCAATAATGCAGAGGATAGCTTACATTATGAGATGTCGTACCATAAAGACGGTGGGGTGTTTAGTAGCAGTAAATCTGAGCATAACAAGATGGATGTGAGCCAAGTTGTGGGGTCAAGCATAACAGGGGGTGAAGGCGTTGCCATTGATTCCGGAAACAACACGGAAGTTGTAGCCTCGACGCTCGTAGCCGGTAAGGCAGAGGAAACGTCAGGAGAGAAAGCACCAGGAGAACAGAAACAAGCGGATATTACCATTCACTCTGGGGGAAAGATTGTCATCAAAGGCGCCCAAGAACACTTGGATCAGCAAGCACAATCGTCTTCAAGTGGCTTTTTGCATGAGAAATCTTCCGATACATCTCAATCGCATACCACAACGGTCTCCTCTATCCTTGGGGCGACGGGCAACATCGTGTTAGACGCACAAGGAGAAGCCAAGATTTCTGCTTCTCATCTTCTTTCCGGTCAAGATATCAATGTGAGCGGAGAAAGTGTGACGATTGATGGCATGACAGATCATCATAAAAGCCATTCAGAGGAGCATGAAACGGGTTTTGGTGTGGGATCAGGTAAGGGCTTTGTGTCGATATACGGGAGTGAGGGAAAGACAGAAAATGAAGAGAGTTTTGAGCATCAAGGTTCTTCTCTCAATGCGGATGG
>NZ_JBHILT010000191.1:0-772 GCF_042193405.1 Bartonella sp. TT110JLCBS | reverse complement strand
ATAATATCACCCTATCAGAAAGCTATGATACCTCTAACGGCAAAGAGACACATGAAAAGTCTTTTGCTGGTGTGACAGGCTCTGTCAATGTGGGCATTCTTGGTACAGTAAAAGATGTAAAGGATGCAGCCAAACGTTTTGGTCATGGGGATACAAAACACAAAATCGGCAATGGTCTTATTGCTGGTCTAAAAGGCTATGATCTCTATAGCAAAGGCAAAGGTCTTTATAATGGGATGAAAGGTGGAAACAAACAGTCTATTCGTGATATTGCTGATGTTTCTGCTAGCGTAACCGTGGGCTTTAGGACAGAGAAGGAGGAGGCATCGGTTCAGACATCTACTGCGGTGACAGGTACAATAGAAGCAGGACGCGCTGTTAATATGCAAGCCCACAAAGGCAGCATCCATGGTGTTGGAGCCGATATTATTGCCGGCACAAACCCGATGCAAAGCAATGATAAACAGAGTGGAAATATCACCATGGAAGCAGGTGAAGATATCATCTTTGAAAGTGCGCAAAACACGCAGAGCACAGAAAACCACATGCAAAGCGCTTCAATGAATATTGGGTATAGTTATGGTACCGGTGGTACAGGGTGGATGGGGAATGCTTCTTTTGGTAAAGGCAAGGGTTCCAGTGAGGAGGTTCACCAGAAGAACAGCCATATTATAGGCACCGGCACAGTTCACACAACGAGTGGGGCAAACACCACATTGGCAGGCGCCGTGGTTTCTGGAGAGCGTGTAGAAATGGAAGTAGGGGGTGATTT
>NZ_JBHILT010000190.1:0-773 GCF_042193405.1 Bartonella sp. TT110JLCBS | reverse complement strand
AATCATCTGCAAGAGGGGATCGCTTCTGCCAAGCGGGATCTTGCAGCCTTTAGTTCAGATATTGCGCATTTCCAAAACAAGACAAGGCAGCATTTTAAAGGGTGGTTTGACTCGGAGCATCTGAGGGAAGCAACAGCCAATGCGGAAAATGCTTTTAACCAAGCGCGGGGGCGCATGGTGGGTGCCATTGCGCAAACAGCAACCTTAATTGCACCGCTCTATAAAGCCATGCAATTTGATCAATCGATGAAGGGATTAGAAAAGGTTCTCGATGCCCCCCTTGATCGCTTAAAGGAATTGCGCCGTTTTGCGCTTGAAACCTCCACCAAGATTCCGTTAGCGGCGCGTGAAGTCTTAGAATTGATGACCAGTGCCAGCCAAGCAGGGATTGGCGAACAAGATCTGGAAGCTTTTAGCATTTATGCTGCCAAAGCGGCTGTTGCTTTTGATATGACGGGAGATCAGATTGGGGAGCGCTTTGCCAAATTGCGCAATGTCTTTAAGCTTAATCAGGCAGGCATTGAAGATCTAGGCGATGCTATCAATCATCTCTCTAATCACATGGCGGCAAAGGCAAGTGAGGTGTCTGATTTTACCAATCGTGCCACCGGTGCGGCAACCATGTTTAAGCTCACCGCGCGCGAAACTGCAGCATTTGGTACGGCGATGATTTCTGCTGGTATTGTTCCTGAGAGTGCCGCGCGTGGTTTTAATGCCATGAGTGCCCGTATTCAGGCAGGAGGCAAACATATTGAAGATGCTTTTGCCAATAT
>NZ_JBHILT010000189.1:289-781 GCF_042193405.1 Bartonella sp. TT110JLCBS | reverse complement strand
ATTCAATAAGTGCTGATAGCGTTTATGAAACTCCTTGTGAGGAATCTTATCCACTGACTGTTCCTTCTTCAAGTAACGTTCCGCCAGTGTGTCTGCACCTTGAATTAACATCGTTGATTCCTTACTCGTTTTCAATTCTGGAACTAGGTATTCCAGTTTCGAGCTAATGTAATCCAAAATAATGTCACTTGGGGTCGCAGCAGTTTGCCGCAGATTATCAACTAATTGACTAAGCCGGGCCTTTCCTAGATCGATTTCCCACGATGTCGCATAATTACCATCTTTAAAGTAGGCTAGGTTACTGGTACTGAGGCCAATATTCAAAACGTATCCGGTTAAACGTTTCTTTTCTAAATTTTCTTGATCCACGACATTATGGACCGCTGCCAAAACGTTCGCTAACGTTTGGTCCTTATTTAACCATTCAATCCGTAAACCAGTTCGGACAAGGATTTGATTAGCAACGTACTTTCCCGTAACCAAATCAATGTC
>NZ_JBHILT010000189.1:0-266 GCF_042193405.1 Bartonella sp. TT110JLCBS | reverse complement strand
AAGGTGGTAATTAGTTACTTGGTAATCTTCCAACAGTCGCTTAAAGCCCAACAAATTATTCGCAATTGCCGAAATGTTTTCGGGATAATTAGCAATTTGATGCTGCCCAACATGCAGTGATCCCGACCGCGCCTCGTTAACTACCTTATGATGGTCCAGATCAATGATCCGCAGGGTTAACCGGTCGGGCTTGAGAAACATCAGTCCCAGTAATCCTTTTTCCACATCAAACACCCCTTTAACATTTGTCATTCTTCTTTCAGAAT